>DASYMM010000642.1:0-2944 GCA_036009085.1 Pyrinomonadaceae bacterium
TCGATGGGCTGGTGCGTGGGGCCGTCTTCGCCGACGCCGATGGAGTCGTGCGTGAAGATGTGTATGGTCGGGATTTCCATGATCGCCGAGAGGCGAATCGCGGGGCGCGAATAGTCCGAGAAGATCATGAAGCCCGAACCGTAGGGGCGAATCTTGGAGAGCGAGAGGCCGTTCAAGACGGCGGACATGCCGTGCTCGCGGATGCCGAAGTGGAAGTTGCTGCCGCCGTACCAACGCCCCTTCTCAGGGTCGTTCTCGGCGGTGAAATCGCCCGCGCCTTCAAACGTCAGGCGCGTCTTGGTGGAGGGCGCGAGGTCTGCCGCGCCGCCGATGAACCACGGCACGTTCTTCGCGATGGCGTTCAGGACTTTGCCGGAAGCGTCGCGCCCGGCCAAGCCTTTCGCGTCCGCCGGAAACACGGGGATGTCTCTGTCCCAACCTTCGGGCAGTTCGCGTTTCTGCATCCGCACCAACTGCTCGGCCAACTCAGGAAACTCCGCGCGGTACTTTTCGACTTTGGCGAACCACTCGTCGCGCGCCTGTTTGCCGCGTGCGCCGATGCCGTCGCGGAAATGCTGTCGCACTTCTTCGGGCACCAAAAACTTTTCCTCTTCCGGCCAGCCGTAGTTGCGCTTCGTCAACCTGATCTCTTCTTCGCCGAGCGGTTCGCCGTGCGCGGCGTGCGTGTCCTGTTTGTTGGGCGCGCCCCAGGCGATGTGGCTGTCGACGATGATGAGCGTCGGGCGGGCGGTCTCTCTACGCGCGACACTGAAGGCGCGCTTCAAGGTTTCGAGGTCGTTGGCGTCGCCGACGCGCGTGACGTTCCAGCCGTAGCCGATGAAGCGCGTCGCCACGTCTTCGGAGAACGCCCAACTGGTGTTGCCCTCAATCGTGATCTTGTTGTTGTCGTAAATCCAGCAGAGGTTGTCGAGCTTGAGATGCGCGGCGAGCGACGCGGCTTCGTGCGAGATGCCTTCCATCATGCAACCGTCGCCGCAAAGCGCATAGACGTTGTAGTCGAACATCTCGAAGCCGGGGCGGTTGAAATAGGCCGCCTGCCACTTCGAGGCGATAGCCATGCCGACGCTCGTGGCGATGCCCTGCCCCAAAGGCCCCGTCGTCGTCTCGATGCCGGAAGTCCAGCGATATTCGGGATGACCGGGACAACGGCTGTCGAGTTGGCGAAAGTTCTTGATGTCTTCGAGTTCGACCGAAGGCTTGCCGGTCGTCTCATACTTCGCGTTGACGGCCTTTACGCCCGTCAGGTGGAGCATCGAATAGAGCAGCATCGAGGCGTGTCCCATCGAGAGCACGAAGCGGTCGCGGTTCGGCCAGATGGGGTCTTCCGGGTCGAAGCGCATGATCTCGTTCCAGAGCAGGTAGGCGACGGGAGCCATCGCCATCGGCGTGCCGGGGTGGCCGCTATTTGCGGCCTGCACCGCGTCCATCGAGAGCGTGCGGATCGTGTTGACGCAGAGCGAGTCGAGTTGTGCGGGCTGCTGGCTCACAGCGGATGCTTCCATTTAGTTGCTGGCTCCTTGCAGAATTATTCTACCATCCCACCCTTCGAGGGAGGCCGTGCCAATTCACTTTGTAGTAGCAGTAACGAGCGGAAAGAGCGTTGCCCCGTGCGTGATCATGCAAGCCGATTACAGCGTATTTGAAGATTAATATCAGAGAGCAAAATTGGAAACCGTAGGACAGTGCGAGCGGAAAACTCAACCCAAAATCAGGATGAAAAGCAGGACGCGAAAAGGCTTTGATGTCGTCCGATGGAGCGGCGGGATACTAACACAGTCGGGGAAGGAACGTCTATGAACTTCTGCCGGGAGGAGTTGTGCGGAAAGCGAGACACGCTAGTTTCGGCGCGTGAGACCGTCGCTCTTCAAGAGCTTGAGTAGTCCTGTCGTTGCGGGCGCATGCTCCTGTTGCTCAACGCGCTTGATAGCGAACCCGCCAACGTCAACGCGATGCCGAGGACGGCGAAGTTTTCCCAACCGGGCGTCATCTTTGAAACGATGATCGCGAGCGCGCCCGCGCTGACGAGATAAAAACCGTTCATCCGGCCTGTCGCGCGTCCGCGCCACCACACGCTGGCAAGGTTCACCAGCATCACGGCGACGAGCACTGTTTGCAGCCACGGAGAATACGGAATCTGCTGCAAGCCCGCGATGCCGAACAGACTCATATATCCAGCCCAACAGATCGGGCACTTCGGGAAAAACGCCACTCCGAGCGACGCGAGCGCGCCGAACACCGTGGAGGCAGTCTTCCGGCGCGCCGGACGTTCTGACGGCTTCGGAGCGGCCGCGCGCGCCTCCGCTTCCCGCTTCTCCTGCAACACTTCAAACGTGCGCTCTACAACCTCTCGCTCATCCCAGTGAATGCGCTCGAAGGAAGCCGCGACCCGCCCGTCCGCATCGAGAATATAGACCTCAAGGCGGTGCCGGTTCACCAGCGACTCGATGAAGTTGACGCCGAGTTTGAAATGGCGTCGAAGAGCGTCAATACCGTCAACGGCTCTCAGCAGGCGGTGGCATGCGTCCATGCACACGCCACGGTTCCGGCCATAGACGCGAATGCGTTCGGGAAGGTCGAAGGCTGGATCATACGTGATTGCCGCCGTGTGGATTTGCTCGCCGAGTCCGCGCGCCTCCAACAATTTCTGCACGCGTGCGAGTTTCGTAATCGTGAGCGAGCATTTCAGGGGGTTGTCGCAACGCGTGTAGAAAAAGACGACGATGGAGGGATGACCGCGAAATAGTTCCTTGAAGGTAAGCGAAGCTCCGTCTTGATCTTCAAAAACAATTTGCTCTACCGATCCGGAGCCGCGCCGCGAACCATGCGCCCATGAAAACATGTTGCTCAGCCCGCGCGGCAACTGACAGCACGCGTCGGCGTCGAGTTCGACGACTTGACCGTCGCCGCGCATGGCTTTCAAGGC
>DASYMM010000643.1:0-5110 GCA_036009085.1 Pyrinomonadaceae bacterium
TTTATGAAAGCACCGCGTAAGAGTCGCCCCCCGCGACAACGCCCATTAGAAGATCGTCTGGCTGCGGCCAGGCGTTCGCGCGCCGTCGAAGATGCAAAGTTTCGCGCACGACAGGCGCAAGGCAAGCTGCGCCGTTTCGTCAGCGCGAATTTCCGCAAACAGGAAGTGATCGATGCGCTCGCGCTCCGGCGCGGCGAATGTAATCGCTGCGGCGCGTGCTGCGAGATACTCTTCAAGTGTCCCTTCCTCAAGAAGCACGAAGACGGCACCTCCACCTGCGGCATCTACGAAGACCGTCCCAATCAATGCCGCCTCTTTCCCATCGAACGCCGCGACCTCGACGAAGTGCGCGGCCAATGCAGTTTCTACTTCATCGAGAAACCGATCAAACTAGAAAAAGCCAGCTAAAAACCGTCAGTTGTCAGTTGTCAGTTGTCAGTAGTTTTAAAACAACGGACAACGGACAACGGACAACGGACAGTTGATTATGTCTAAAGTCATCGTTGTTATCGGCGCGCAGTGGGGCGATGAGGGGAAGGGCAAGATCGTTGACCTTCTGGCCGAACGCTTCGACATCGTGGCGCGCTATCAGGGCGGGCACAACGCGGGGCACTCGGTCTATGTCGGCGAGCGCGCGTTTGTCCTCCACCTGATTCCCTCAGGGATCATCCATCCGGGCAAAACCTGCGTGCTCGGCAACGGGATGGTGATTGACCCGAAAGCCTTTTTTGAAGAGGCCGACCGCCTCGCCGCTCAAGGGTTGGAGGTGACGCCCGAACGCGTCCTCGTCAGCTCGCGCGCACACCTCATACTTCCCTATCACCGCGCGCTCGACCACACGAGCGAGGAACGGCTCGGCAACGAGCGCGTCGGGACAACCTTGCGCGGCATCGGCCCGGCCTACGAAGACAAGGCCGGACGGCGCGGCATCCGCGTCGCGGATGCACTCGTGCCCGAAGTTTTACGCGCGCGCATCGAGCGCAATCTGGAAGACGCCAACCGCATCATCGAAGCCTACGGCGGGCAAGCCCTGAACGTCGAAGAGGTCTTCACGGAAACTTCGCGTCTCACCGAACGTCTCGCTCCCTTCATCGCCGACACGACGCAGTTTATGAACCGCGCCGCGCGCGAAGGACGCTCGATCTTAATCGAAGGCGCGCAGGCCACGCTGCTCGACGTGGATCACGGAACCTATCCCTTCGTCACCTCTTCAAACACGACCGCCGGGGGCGCAAGCACCGGAACCGGACTCGCGCCGCATCGCATCACGGGCGTACTCGGCATCGTCCGCACCTACACCACGCGCGTCGGCGAAGGCCCCTTCCCCACGGAGATGCTCGAAGGCGAGGCGGAACTCGGCCAGTTGATCCGCGAACGCGGGAAGGAGTACGGCGCGTCCACGGGTCGCCCGCGCCGCTGCGGTTGGTTCGACGCCTTCGCCACACGCTACGCCGCCGAGATCAACGGCTTCACTTCCGTCGCGCTCACTAAACTCGACGTGCTCGATGCGCTCGACGAAATCAAAGTCTGCACCGGATACAAATTGGACGGGCGCGCGGTCGAATCGTTCCCCGCCGTCTCGCAGGACTTGCGCCGCATCGAACCCGTCTACGAGACGCTCCCCGGCTGGAACACTTCCACCGCAGGCATCACGGAGATGGACAAACTGCCTACGCACGCGCGCGCCTACGTCGAATTTCTCTCGCGCGCGATAGACGTGGAGATCGGGCTGGTTTCCACCGGCCCGGAGCGCGATCAGACGATTCTCTGCCGCCCCTCCGCGCTCGACGCGTGGCTCACAGAGCAATAACGGGCGGCACGCTTGCCCCTCTCTCGCATCGTATGTACAATGAGATGCACACGTGGCGACTGCACAAAAAGCGTCAAACACAACTCATCCGACGAGTTAAATCCGCACTTCGCGGCGACGCCAGCCAGCGTTTGAAATCTTCACTTTGGGCCGATAGCTCAGTCGGTAGAGCAAGTGGCTTTTAACCACTGGGTCGCAGGTTCGAGTCCTGCTCGGCTCATCAATCGTTAGAATCATTTACGGGAGGCTCCGAGCCTCCCGTAAGTGTTAAAACACACGTTTACACACATCAACCATAATTCGGTTGTTGTAATTACGTTTTATAGCTGCCCGGCAATCTCAGAAGCCCCATCATCATACAGGTGAAAGTTAAGGATTACATTGAAAGGTTATGTTGGTAGTTTGATGGAAACCCAAAACAGCACGGCTGCACCGCTCTTAGATAGCCTTGGACGTGATCGTCTAATCCAGATTATCGAGGAGCTTCAAGAAGAAAAACGGATGCGCGAAGCTTTCTCGCACATCTCCGAAACCGGCTCGAATGATGCCGCGCTGATGTGGCAAGGGCGCAATCGCTTTTTGGCTGAAAATGTCTCGCCGGTTTCTATTAAGCGCGTTGACGAAAAGAGCTATCCGGTAAATGTCGGCGGGGAGCATCGCATCATAGACGGCGATAACCTCGCCGTCATGCGTTCTTTGCTCACCGAGTTTCGCGGCGGTCCAAAGACCGGCTTCGATGTGATCTACGTTGACCCACCCTACAATACCGGCAAGGATACTTTTCTTTATAACGATAACTATCGCTTCTCGAAGTCGGAAGTGGAGCGATTGAAGAGTGCTATCGGACGAGTTGAAAAGGGTGTGTCGCTTGATGATCCGTCACGTCACACTAAATGGATTAACCATATCGCGCCGCGCTTGTGGGCTGCCCGCAAACTGCTCAAGCACACAGGCGTTTTGATCGTGTCTATTGACGAACATGAGTTGCCCCGAATGTGGATGTTGCTCGAAGAGATGTATGGAGAAAAGAACCGCATCGCCACGCTCATCTGGGAGCGGTCGCGCAAAAACGATGCGAGCTACATCTCCGAAGGCCACGAATACATCTTGCTGTGGGCGCGCGATAAAGACGCGCTTGATGAAAAGATGAAGCGTTATGGCGCAACAGAAGAATGGAAGTCGTCAAAAGGTAAATGGCGCAAACGGAAGGACGGTGCTGATGAAATCCTTACCGCCTACGCCGAAGCCAAGTTGGAATATGGCGACGATTTGAAAAAGATTCAAACAGCCATGGCGGAGTTTTTTCGTGGCCTGCCGAAAGGACATCCGGCGAAGAAGATTCGCTACCGCAAAGTGGATAAGGGCGGAATGTTCAATGACGATGGCGATCTGAATTGGCCGGGCGGGGGAGGCCCAACCTACGACGTATTGCATCCGAAAACTAAAAAGCCGTGTAAAGTGCCCGCCTCCGGTTGGCGGTTCTCCGACCCTGCCGATATGCAGAAACTAATTGATGCAAACAAAATTGCTTTCAAGGCTACTCACAAAGGTGTTCCCCGGTTCAAAAAGTATCTGCAAGATATGGAAAGTGAAGTACAAACCAGCGTAATTCAGCGTGTAGGTCAAAGGGCGGTTGAAGTCCTTGAAAGTGTTGTGGCAGACAAAGTCATTGAGAACCCCAAAGACCACGAACTCCTTGCCGAACTGTTTAACCTCGTGACATGGCGCGACGCAAACGCAATCATCTTCGACCCATACGCAGGCAGCGGCACTACCGGACATGCAGTTTTAGCGATGAACGCCGAAGATAACGGTCATCGCCGCTTCATTTTGGTCGAAAACGGCGATCCGACCAATAAAAAAATTCCGCGTGATGAATACACTAACGGTCTTACAGCCGAGCGTGTGCGCCGCGTGCTTTCGGGACAATGGGCAGATGGCAAGGAGCATCCGGCGTTGCCGGGTGGTTTCACCTTCTACGAAGCGAAGAAATCCGTCAACAGAAAGATGATTATGGATTCGACGCGGGAGAATCTGGCCGACATCATCCTACAAATCATCGAAGAAGATTCCAATCGCATTGACTGTCGCATGGATGGCTACCAATACCTTATCGGGCGAACTCGTTTGGGCTTTGGTATCGCTCTGGTGTGGGAGAAGGGCAAGACCGGCGGACATCAAGCGCTGACCCGCGACATTCGCTCCAAGATCATGGATGAAGCACGCGCGGCACAGGTAACGAAACCCGTCTACATTTATGCCGTCGCTAATGTTGCGCCGCTCAATGATGAGCTCTATCGGTTTCAGCAAATCCCCGATTCGATTCTGGCGCGCTTAAACCTGTTGGAAGAAGAGGAGGAGAACTAAACCGTGCAACTTTCGCGCGACGACCTCAAACCCTTTCAACGTCATGCGTCCGGTCAGCTTTCGCAAATGCTGACCACGTATCCAAACCCACCTTTTAGACGTTGGTACAACCCTGAAACCGGCCAGCCTTTCCCGTTCCTCTGTCGTCTGCGTGCTATTACCGGCAGCGGCAAAACACCGATGCTGGCCTTATCAGCGCAAACGCTTGGCGACGCTATCATTTTGTGGACGACTAATCGAGGCGCGATCATTTCACAGACCGCAGCCAACTTGAGCGCGGGCGGTCGCTACGCCGCACTCTTACCAGAGGACGCGCAAATTCTCGAACTTTCCGATCTTTCCACTTTAGATTGGAGCGAAGTTGTTACCGCCAAAACCGGCTTGACGATCATTCTATCTACCGTTGCCTTGTTCAACCGCGATGGAGACGTATTGAATGTTCACAAAGATCGGGGCGGCACCACTTACTGGGAAATGCTGTCCGGGCGGGGGCCGGAAGCGCGCCATCGCCCGCTCTATGTCGTCTACGATGAAGCGCACGGCGGCACTAAAGCCCAATTCGCGCGTCTTACCGAACTCAACCCGCGCGCCTTTATTCTTGCCTCGGCATCCGGCCTACCAGAAGATTTAACAAACCTACTTCCCGGCTCGACCAGCGAAGAAAAGTCAGACGCACTGCAAAAGCAAACTGTTGTGGTTCACACGCCCGACGTAGTAATGGCCGGATTGCTCAAGACACGGCTTTATTTCGTAGACTGCAACACGACGCGCCGCGACGCTTTGAAAGAAGCTAACGACAGGTGGTTTGATTTAAGCCAAAAACTCAAAGCAATCAGTGAATGGCCTGTCATGTGTTGCATCGTCAATTCGACGCTCGCGGGCTTGGAAGTATGGGAAACGCTGACACAAGATTTGAAAGTCGATCCGCGCCGC
>DASYMM010000644.1:0-2849 GCA_036009085.1 Pyrinomonadaceae bacterium
AGACGAAGAATAAGCCTGCGTCTAAACAGGGCGCAGCTAAAGGTAAGAAGGGCGCGGGGAACGGCGACGATGCGAGTGCGGCGGCGGCGAGCGCGGACGAAGAGTTGATCTGCACGACGGAGACGACGCTTGAGAAAAAGCAGTTGTTGGAGTTGTATCGCTACCTGCTGTTGACGCGTTTGGTCGAGGAACGTCTGGTGAATTTGTACCGGCAGACGAAAGTTGTCGGCGGCGTCTTTCGTTCGTTGGGTCAGGAAGCGACTGCCGTGGGCACGTGCTACGCTTTGGAGCCGCAGGATTTCATCTCGCCGCTCATACGCGATCTCGGCGCGGTCTTGGTGAAGGGCATTCGCCCGCGCGAGATTTTCGCGCAGTACATGGCGAAGGCTTGGGGGCCTTCGGAAGGGCGCGACCTCAATATCCATTTCGGCAACATGGAGAAGGGCTTCATCGGCCCCATCTCGCACCTCGGCGACATGATCCCGGTGATGACCGGCATCGCTCTCGGCGCGCGGATGCAGAAGAAGAACCTCGTCGCGATGGCCTACATCGGCGACGGCGGCATGAGCACGGGCGCGTTCCACGAAGGGCTGAACTTCGCCGCCGTGCAGCGTCTCCCCGTCATCATCATCGCTGAGCACAACTGGTATGCCTACTCGACGCCGACCTCCAAGCAGACCGCCGTGGAGAACCTCGCCGACAAGGCCGCGGGCTACGGCATCCCCGGCCACATCGTTGACGGCAACGACATCATCGCGTGTTACGAAACGACGAAGCGCGCGGCGGAGTATGCGCGTTCGGGCGGCGGCGCAGTTCTGATCGAAGCGAAGACCTACCGGCGCAAAGGACACGCGGAGCACGACGACCAACGCTACATCGCGCCCGAAGAACTCGCGATGTGGGAGAAGCGCGACCCCGTGGATCGCTTCACGCGCCACCTGTTGAAGCAGGGAGTTGCGACGCAAAGTGAACTTGACGAGATCGTCGCAGGCGTGAATCGGGAGATTGACGAGGATGTCGCGTGGGCGGAAGAGTCGCCGATGCCGGAGGCGGAGAAGGCCGCTTACGGCGTCTACGATAACTCAATCGTCGCGCCAGCGTTTCGTCTCCCGATATTCGGAAGCAAGGAGTGAATCCGTGGGCAAGACTTTTGCGGAATTACATGAAAAATTGAATGAGCTTTATGACTTGAAGGATAAGGTCGAGGATGCGGAATCAAATGACGATGACGATGAAACGGCGCGAGCCTTAAGACAGAAAGTATTTCAGGGGGCTATGAAATTACTATCTTCGACCGGGGAATTCTCGCCGCTTTTTACGAGAACTGATAAACAAGGACTTGAAGAACAACTTGCGCGTTGGCGGCAGGACATTAAGTGGCCTGCTGAAACCTTACGCGATTGGGCACTCAGAATACGTCGTTAGCATATTTTAACTTATGTCAACCGCAGTTAAAAAAGAGCATAAATCGAACCGCCCGGCGCGCGGCGGCACGGCGACGTTTGTTGAAGCCATCCGGCAGGGCATCTGGGAGGAGATGGAACGCGACCCGTCCGTCTTTGTGATCGGCGAAGACGTGGGAGCTTACGGCGGCGCGTTTAAAGTGACGGACGGGCTGCTCGATGAGTTCGGCGAGGAGCGCGTGATCGACACGCCGATCTCGGAGGCGGCGATTGTGGGCGCGGCGTGCGGCGCGGCTTTGATGGGGATGCGACCCGTCGCCGAGTTTCAGTTCATAGACTTCATCTCGCCGGGCTTCGACATGCTGACGAACTACGCTGCGAAGTGTCGTTATCGTTGGGGCGCGGGGTTGCCGACCGTGTATCGCGGGCCGTGCGGGGCGGGCGTCCATTCGGGGCCGTTCCATTCGGTCAACGCCGAATCCTTCTTTTTGAACACGCCGGGTTTGAAGATCGTCGAGCCTTCGACGGCCTACGACGCGAAGGGCTTGATCAAGGCCGCCATACGCGACCCCGATCCGGTGCTCTACTTCGAGCACAAGAAACTCTATCGCCTGCCGCGCCTGCGCGAAGAGTTGCCGGAGGACGATTACATCGTGGAGATCGGGCGTGCGCGCACGGCGCGCGAGGGGCGCGATCTCTCCATCATCACGTTCGGCGCGCAGGTCTTGAACGCGCTCGACGCGGCGGCGGAGTTGGAAAAGGAAGGTCTGGACGTTGAAGTCATAGATTTGCGCACGCTCGCGCCGCTCGACAAGGCAGCGATCTTGCAGACGGTGAAGAAGACGAACAAGATTTTGATCTTGCACGAAGCGGCGCGCACGGGCGGCATCGGCGGCGAGAGCGCGGCGACGATTGCCGAAGAGGCTTTCGAGTGGTTGGACGCTCCGCCTGTGCGCCTCGCGGCGATTGACACGCCCGTCCCCTATTCGCCGCCGCTCGAAGAATATCACCTGCCGCAGATCAAAGACGTGCTCGCGGCGGCGCGCAAACTGGCTGCGTATTGAGAAGCTATCAGCCGCCAACTATCGGCAAAACTGAAAGGCTGACGGCTGAATGCTTTTGCGACTAAAAGGAGCAATTACATGCCGAAGTATGTTATCGAGCGAGAATTCCCAGAGGCGGGCAAGTTGTCGAACGACGCGTTGCAGGCCATCTCGCAGAAGTCGTGCGGTATCCTGAAAGATTTGGGGCCGCAGATTCAGTGGGTGCAAAGCTATGTGACGGACGACAAAATTTATTGCGTCTATATCGCGCCGAACGAGGAACTCGTGCGCGAGCACGCGGAGCAGGGCGGCTTTCCCGCCAACCGCATTTCCGAGATCAGGGCGATCATTGATCCGACAACGGCAGAAGAAAGTAGATCGTGAATCGTCAATCGTAAATAGA
>DASYMM010000645.1:0-20339 GCA_036009085.1 Pyrinomonadaceae bacterium
GCTTTTTCTTGGCTTTTTTGTGCGCTCGCCTGCGCCCTGTCCGAACATATGGACGCAATTTCCGAACTTCAAGCCCGCCGCTCGAACAGATACGCGCTCTCGAAGAGGCGTCCTTCCCGCCCGTCGTGCGCGGCAAACTGCCTCCGGCGCAGTTCCCCCCGGCTGTTTCGCGTGCCGTTCCAGATGGCCGCGCCCCCGAACTCGCCGCGTTTGTTTAAAGCGTAAAAATTCACGTCAATATCTTTCAATTTTTCGAGGTCGTTGCCGTAACGCGCGGCGATCAGTTACAGCGCGTCCAGACAGGCTTGTTCGGGCGACGCGCCGCGCCGCATGAATTCGACGACGCTGCGTGCGCCGTTGATATAGATCACTTCCTCCAAGTTTTAGCCGGTGTTAACTATCGAAATCATTTGTCGAAGCATCTGTCTCCCGCTCGTCTTTGTCTTGATAAAGCTGGCGCGCACGCTCTGCGACTTCGGTGGGGACGGTGATGCGGAAGGGGTGCTTGGCGACGTAGGGCGGCACGCGGCGGACGCGACCGCCGAGCGTTTGAATGGCCGCCGCTGCCGCCTCGTCGCTCAACTCGGCGACGCCGAAAACTTCTGCGGCGCGGCGCAAGGCTCCGCGCAGGCGGTCGAGCGGCAGTTCGCGCTCGGCGAGCGTCTTGCCACGCATTTGAAAGTCTGCGAAGGCGTAGAGCACGACGCGTCCGGGATCGTCTGCGGCGGCGTCAGCTTTCTTTTCGGCAAAAAGTTCGGTCTGCTTCATCGTGGATCAAGGCGCGGGGGCGCAGAAATCAGGCGCGTCGCCGCTCGTTCAAGGTGTGTTGCTGACACGGCGCGGGCGCGTCGTCGCAGTGCTTTTGCCGCGCGGGGCATTGATTGTCGTTGTGGCCGTCGTCGGCGTCGCTTCGGGAGCAGACGACGACGTGGCAGCGGGTTGTGCATCCTGCGGTTGCGCCTCCTGCTGCTTCTGCAACAGTTCGGCCTGCTCATAAACGTCCAGCCGCGCGAAGAGATAGAACGGCTCGACACTGCGTACCGTGCCTAGATAACGAAACGTGTTGTTGACAACTTCGCCGGCGCGAAACGTGGCCGGTTCGGGTTGCGGGTCGAAGAGGGTGCCGAGTTCGTCGCGCGTGACGGCGTAGAGTTCGGGCAGGAAATCATTCTTCGTCTCGCGCGCGATGCGCAGAGCCATTTGCCTGAGCGCGCGGATGCGGTTCGAGTTGCGCCGGTAATAATTTTGATTGATCTCGCGGCGGCTCGCGCGGTCGTCAACCACTTCCTGCTCGGCGCGCAAATAACCGAGATAGGTACGCACGACCGGCCCGAACTCCGCATCATCCGCGCCCGCGCGTTGCGCCGCCGCCGTGCCCGCCGACGCGACGCACAAGAGCATCGCCAGCAACGCGCGCCGCCAAAACTTCTCCGCCCTTCTGCACATGCTTTTTTACACACCCCGACGCCGCGAAAGAAATGTCCGTCGGGTTAATTTTGCGTTTAACTTGAAGTCAATTTCAAGCCCCTCGAAAGTTTACCACTTCCCGCGCGCCAAAGGTTAGAGGCCGCAAGTCCGTGAGGCCGGACGGACGCTTTGCCATCTCCGAAGTTTCAATTTGCGCCGCCGCGTGCGCGATGCTACATTTTTGCCGTACCTTTCAAACGCTTATGTCAACCCTTTCGACAGACACACCGGCCACGCCCGCGCACGCGGACGCAAAGAAGCGCGTCGCGCTCGGCGTCACGGGCGGCATCGCCGCCTACAAGGCCGCGGAGATTCTGCGCGGGCTGCAACGCGCCGGGTGTCACGTGCGCGTCGCGATGACGGAACATGCGACGAAGATGATCGCCCCGCTCACCTTTCGCGCGCTCTCCGGCGAGCACGTCATCGTTGACGATTACGCCCCCGACAATCCAGACCCCATCGCGCACATCACGTTTTCTCAAACCGTCGAACTTTTTCTCATCGCCCCCGCCACGGCCAACATCATCGCCAAGATGGCGAACGGCATCGCAGACGATTTTCTGAGTTCAACTTATCTGGCCTCGAACGCGCCCGTCGTTATCGCCCCCGCGATGAACACGACGATGTGGCAGCATCCCGCGACCGTCCGCAATCTACAGAGGCTTCGCGACGACGGCGTGTACATCATCGAACCCGACGCGGGCGAGATGGCCTGCGGCACTTTCGGCCCCGGCCGTCTCAGCGAACCTGAGAAGATCGTCGCGGCGGCGTTGGAGATACTGGCGCGGCACACCGCGCGTTCGTCAAAGGAATCAACGGGAACGGTCAGTTCGTCAGGCGAAGCGACGCGAACGTCGCCGGATTCAACTCAACCGGGCAATGGTCGAGCGCACGCTCCGGCTCACAATCAAGCGCACGTTTCGGCTGACGGTCGGGCGCGTGATCTGGCGGGCGAAAGATTTTTGATCACGGCGGGCGCAACGCGTGAGGAGATCGACCCGGTTCGCTTTCTCTCGAACCGCTCGTCGGGGCGCATGGGTTTTGCTCTGGCGGAAGCGGCGGAGGCGCGCGGGGCTGAAGTCACGATTGTGGCCGGGGCGACAAGCGCGGACGCGCCTGCGCCAGTTCGCATGATACGCGCGCCGAGCGCAGACGAGATGCACGCGGCTGTGCGCGCAGAGGTCGAACGCGCGACCGTGTTCATCGGCGCGGCGGCGGTCTCCGATTATCGTCCGGCGCAGCGCGCCGCGCAGAAGATAAAAAAATCCGGCGCGGCTTTGACGCTCACGCTCGAACCGACGCCGGATATTCTCGCGGCGGTCGCGGCCAGCCGGCACGACGCTCTGCTCGTCATAGGCTTTGCCGCCGAGAGCGAAAACGTGGTTGCCAACGCGCGCGAAAAACTGTCGCGCAAGAAACTCGACGCCATCGTCGCCAACGACATCACGCGCGACGGGGCGGGCTTCGACACGGAGACGAACATCGTCACGCTCATCTCGCGCGACCGCGGCGCGCCGGTCGAACTGCCGCTCATGTCCAAACTCGAAACGGCGCACAGGATTCTGGATGAAGTCGTGCGCCTGCGGCGCGCGCGCGTGGCGGCAGCGGGATAGTTGAGGCGGCTGCGCAGCGAGTAGCAGCGAGTAGCGGCGAAGGAATTTGAGAAGATTGCTATGGCGGATGAAGCGAGTCGAGCCGAGTTGTTGTCGCTGGCGGAAGAAGTCGGCGAGGCTTTGTCGTACCTGCGCGAACTCGGTGTGGATTATCTGGAGTTTGTCGGTACAATCGAAACCGAGGCGACCACGCAAGGGTTAGACGGCAGAAGCGCGCGGGCGGCGACGAACGCGCCGACGCCTCACGACGCGCAACGTTCCGCCGCGCTCAAGCGCAACGCCGAGGCCGAAGCGCGCGCGCCGAGAACGTCAACGGCGGAGACACGCTTGACGCCGACTTACCCGAAAGAAACTGAACGCGTCGCGGCGACGACAGCCACGCCGTCAAACGTCCCGACGCGTCACGCGCCCGGCGCGCAAAACACTCACACGGAGGCAGCAGAAGAGATGCCGAAACGAAAACCCGTCCGCACGCCCGACCCCGTCCCGCCGCCGCCGCAGGAGACGCTCTTTGGTGAGATCAAGCCGAAGGACGAACTCAGCCTGCCGCGCGATGGCGAGACCTTCGCAGACATTCATAACGACGTGGGCGAGTGCCTGCGCTGCCCTCTGCACAAGAGCCGCACGAAGATCGTGCATAGCGAAGGCAACGCGAAGGCGCGTCTGATGTTCGTCGGCGAAGCGCCGGGCGCGGACGAAGACGCGAGCGGGCGTCCGTTCGTCGGTCGCGCGGGGCAACTCCTGAACAAGATCATCGAAGCCATTGGCATGAAGCGCGAAGACATCTTCATCGGCAACGTCAATCGCTGCCGCCCGCCGCAGAACCGCACGCCGACGCACGAAGAGGCCGCCACCTGCAAGCCGTTTCTCCTGCGCGAGATCGCGATCCTGCGCCCGGACGTGATCGTCGTCTTAGGCAACACGGCGATGAAGAATCTGCTCGACACGAAGGAAGGCATCACGAAGCTGCGCGGGCAGTTCATGGACTACAAAGGCATCAAGGTGATGCCCACGTTTCACCCGGCCTACCTGCTCCGCGACCCTTCCAAGAAACGCGAGACGTGGGAAGACATGAAAAAGGTGCGCGAGTATTTGAACAAGACGAAGACTGACAAATGAGACACACGCACATTTAAGCTACATCCCGCTTAGGAACATCATGGCCGAGCTTTCACTTTTCGACGATGCGCCGCCGCTCGCCTCCGACGAGACGCTCGAAGCGATCAACGCTGAGTTGCTGCAACGCGCGCAACTGCACCCGCAGTTTAAAGAACGCATCTACATTTTCGGCGACGGGCAGGTGGGCGCACGCGTCGCCGTCGTCGGCGAGTCGCCCGGCGCGCCAGACATCGCGAGCGGCAAGCCGTTCATGGGTCCGGCGGGCGACATGCTCGGACGCATCCTCGCCGCCATCGGACTCAAACGCGCCGATTGCTATCTCACCAACACCGTCAAGATGATCTCGCAGGGCGACGAGTTGACGCCCGACGTGCTCGCCTTCTTCACGCCCTATCTGCACCGCGAACTCGCCGTCGTCCGCCCCGAAGTCGTCATCGCTTTCGGCAACACGCCGACGCGCGCCTTGCTCCGCACGAAGAAACCCATCTCGCAAATGCGCGGCGAATTTCACGCCTACCAAGACAGCCAACTCATGCCCACCTTCAACCCCGCCTACTTGCTACGCGACCCTTCCAAGAAACGCGAAGTCTGGGAAGACATGAAAAAGGTGCGCGCCCTGCTCGCCTCCGCCTGACGTTGGGACATAGCAACACCGCGTACACACGTTCGCCCCTTCTGCTATTCCCACTCAGCACACTTCAAGCCGACGACATACGCACCGAGATCATTCCCCGCCCGCGTCGTATCTGCAAAGGCGTGCCACAACGCCGCGCGTCCTGCCAGAAACCGTTCATCTAATATGTCTTTATCATCCGCAGGCGTGTAAGGCATCACTCCGCAGATCAACTCCATTAAGGCGTCCAAACTCTCGCTATCCTCGCGCCTCGTGATCAAATCAACTAACTCTCTGGCTCTGTCTGGTGTGATTGGCAGGTTAGCCCATTGCCTGATAGGTTCCTCAAAACTCGGCTCTTGGCGGGCGGCAGGCGTGCGCGTGCTATCATCTTTTCGCATCAGTATCTCCTTCAACAGTCATACTGGTGTAGAGGGCTTGCCGAGATTCACCGTCTTGGTAAGTCCTCGCCTATTGGCTTCACGAAATCCTGCAACATTTTATAGGGTTTGTCAACGCTAATTCTGCAAGATGGCATAGGATTTTCATCTAGCGTATAAACTAAACACATGAAACTTCTAACTACAAAGCAGACTGCCGAACGCTTGGGCGTCAGCATCGGGCGTATCCATCAATTGATAAATGAAGGCCGATTACCCGCCGAGAAGTTGGGACGCGATTATGTGATTCAAGAGGAAGACTTGAAACTCGTAGAAGGCCGTAAGGTAGGCAGGCCGCCAAAAGCTAAGACCGAGACGGATTCAAAGGCGGGTAAGAAGCCGTCTGAAAAGTAAGGCTCAGGCCGTTCCTGTCGGGACTTTTCAAACAGATTCTAAGAAGAAAGGCAGTAAGAAGTAGCAAGCGCTCATTCCTCAACGGAGCTAAACGCAACGGCTAACTTTAACTTGTCCCTTCCCCGCTTCACCTTTTGCGCGCTTCAAGCTAATTTAACTCGCCGTGCAAAGTTCGACCCTTTTACTCCACACCACCGAAACCAACGCGACTGACGCGACCGGCGCGACTACCGCGACAGACGGGAGCGTTAAGGCGTCTTCCGCGCCGCCACAGTATGCGGAGGTCGCCGTGCCGTTGCGCGTGGCGCAGACGTTCACGTATCGCTTGCCGCTCGCGCTCAGGGAAGAGGCGCAGGTCGGCGCGCGCGTGCTCGTGCCGTTCGGGCGGAAGTTGCTGACGGCTTATATCGTCGCGCTGCACGCGGAGTTGGAAGCGGGCGTCGAGTTGGAGGAATCGGAGATCAAAGAGGCGGAGGCTCTGCTGGACGCCGAACCGCTCATCTCCGGGGACGTGCTGGAGATCACGCGCTGGATCGCGGACTACTACGCCGCGCCGTGGGGCGAAGTGCTCAAAGCCGCGCTCCCCGCCGGACTCAACTCGACCGTCGAACAAATTCTGACCGTCACCTCCGAAGGCCGCGACGAACTTGCGCGCCTGCCCGCGCGACGCGCCGCCACACACAAAGCGCGCGCCCTGCAAATCATCGCCGACGAAAGCGAAATCAGCCTCCGCAGCCTCGCCACACACTTCGGGCAGACGCGCGCACAGACGCTCGCGCGCCAACTCGATCAGGCCGGTTGGATCAAGACCACGCATCGCGCACGCACCGCGCAGGCGCGCGCCAAGCGTCGCAAGGCCGTGCGCCTGCTGCCCGTGGAAAAACACGCGGGCGACGGCGCGCGCACGCTCAACGCCGCGCAGCAACGCGTCGTCGGCGCGCTCCTCGAAGCGAACGGCGAGATGTTGTTCGCCGAATTGCTCGACGCGGCGCAGGCGTCCGTCTCATCCATTCAGACGCTGGAAAAGCACAAGGTCGTGGAAGTCTTCGTGCGCGAAGTGCGCCGCGATCCGCTGGCTCACGCGCGCCTGCCGGAGAACACAGAGTTTACTTTGACGGACGAACAGGCTGCGGCCTTCGGCGAGATCGAAACCGCGCTCAAAGCCGAACGCGCTTACGCGGCGTTTCTCCTGCACGGCGTGACGGGCAGCGGCAAGACCGAAATCTACATACGCGCCATGCGCACCGCGCTCAAACTCGGTCGCTCGGCCATGATGCTCGTCCCCGAAATCGCGCTCACGCCCGTCTTCTCCCGGCGACTTCGCGCGCACTTCGGCGACGCCGTGGCGATCTTCCATTCGTCGCTCACCACGGGCGAGCGTTACGACGAATGGAGCCGCATCAAACGCGGCGAGGCGCGCGTCGTCATCGGCACGCGCTCGGCGGTCTTTGCGCCCGTCTCAGACCTCGGCATCATCATCGTTGACGAAGAGCACGAAGCCTCTTATCGCCAGCAGGAGTCGCCCTACTACAACGGGCGCGACACGGCGGTCATGCGCGCCTTGAAGGAGCGCGCCGTCGTCGTGCTCGGCTCGGCCACGCCCTCGCTCGAATCTTTTCACAACGCGCGCGGCGCGAAGTATCGCTACCTGCGCCTGCCGAACCGCGTCGCGGGTCGCGCGATGGCCGTCGCCGAAATTGTTGACATGCGCGAAGTGTTCGAGCGAGAGGGCAAGCAGCAGCCGCTCTCGCCGCAACTGTTCGACGCCATCGAAGAGACGCACGCGCGCGGCGAGCAGACAATCGTGCTATTGAACCGTCGCGGCTATTCGAGTTTCGTCTTGTGTCGCTCCTGCGGCGAGCGCATGCAGTGCCCGGAGTGCGACGTGACGCTTACGTATCACCAGCGCGAACGAAGTCTCATCTGCCACTACTGCGACCATCGCCGCCGGCCGCCGACCGAATGCCCCGCGTGCAAAGGCAAGTACATCTATTTTATCGGCGAAGGCACGGAACAGATCGAAGAGATCATCAAGGCACGCTTCCCCACGCTCCGCATCGCGCGCCTCGACCGCGACACGACCGCGCGCCGACACACCTACGAACAGGCCATCCTGCGCTTCGGCTCCGGCGAACTCGACATGCTCGTCGGCACGCAGATGATCGCCAAAGGGCACGACTTTCCGAACGTCACGCTCGTCGGCGTCGTCTCCGTTGACGCCGGACTTGCGATGCCCGACTTTCGCGCGAGCGAGCGCACGTTTCAGTTGATCACGCAGGTTGCGGGACGCGCCGGTCGCGGCTCGCTCGCCGGACGCGTCCTGATTCAAACTTTCCACCCGGAACACTACGCCCTGCGCCACGCCTGCGCGCAGGATTACGACGCGTTCTACGAAGAAGAGATTCGCTATCGCCAAAGCATGAGCTACCCGCCCTTCGTCTCGCTCGCGTCGCTCCTGATTCACGGCGAAGACTTAACGCGCGTGCAAACGACTGCGGCGGAGATCAGGCACGCGCTCGACCGAGCGAACACGGAACGCGCCTGTCGCATCCTCGGCCCCGCGCCCGCGCCGCTCGCACGCCTGCGCGGCGAACATCGCTTCCAAATTTTGCTCAAAGCACGCAACCGCACGCGTATGCGTTCCCTTCTCGACATCGCGCTCGCGGAGGCCGGCGCGTCGCGCACCTGCGACCTGCACAGCGTCAACGTAGAGATCGACCCGGTGAATTTAATGTAGGAGAGGCGCGCCCCGTATAGTTGAATCATCAGCTGAAGCAGCGGTTGAAACCGAGCGCGCAATTTTATTCGATGAGACTTTCAGAATTAGCCAGCCTGACGAACGCCGACATCGAAGGCGCGACCGGAGAGATAGAGATCGAGGGCGCAGCCGGACTCGACGAAGCGGAAGCCGGACACGTCACCTTCCTCGCCAACCCGCGCTACACGCCGCGCGTGCAGACGACGCGCGCATCCGCCATCTATCTCGCTGCGGGCGTCGAAGCAGGCAGAACAGACATCGCCGTCCTGCGCGCGCGCGACCCTTATCTCGCCTACACGCGCGCCCTGCGTCTCTTTCATCCCGAACCCGCTTTCGAGTCGTTCGTCCACCCGTCAGCCGTGATTGATCCTTCCGCGCGAATCGCCGGGCGCGTTCGGATCGGCGCGTGCGTCTTCGTCGGGCGAGATGTCGAGATCGCGGAAGGCGTCCGCATTTATCCGAACGTCACGATTTACGACGGCGTGCGTATCGCCGAAAATTCCACGATCCATTCCGGCGTCGCGTTGCGCGCGGGCACGCAAGTAGGCGCACGCGTCACAATTCACAACAACGTCGTCGTCGGCTCGGACGGCTTCGGCTACGCGAAGGACGAAGAACGCCGCTGGCTCAAGATTCCGCAGACGGGACGCGTCCTGATCGAAGACGACGTGGAGATCGGCGCGGGCACGACGATTGACTGCGCCTCCGTCGGCGAGACGCGCATCGCGCGCGGCACAAAGATCGACAACCTCGTGCAGATCGGCCACTCGTGCACCGTGGGCGAAGACACACTGCTCTGCGCGCAGGTCGGCCTCGCCGGAAGCTCGCACATCGGCAACCGCGTCATCCTCGCAGGGCAAGCGGGCGTGGCCGGGCACCTCACCATCGGCGACGACGTGGTGCTCATGGCAAAGAGCGCGACGAGCCACAACGTCCCCGCGGGCAAAGTGCTCTCCGGCATCCCCGCCTTCGACAACCGCGACTGGCTGCGCGCAACCGCCGCCTTCCACCGCCTCGGCGACATGCAGCGCACCATCCGACAACTCGAAGCACGCCTCGCCGCCCTCGAAAAGAGTTCCGGCGACGATTGAACTTAAGAACGACTGATCACAAAAAATTATGGATGATGCCAATTTAATTGATCTGCTGCGCGATAACGGTAAGCGACAGTTTTGGCTGAAGCCCTGGGGGAGTCGTAATTATTCTGACGACCTGAGCGCACAGCCCCGCACACAGTTCTTTGCACAACCCGAACTCGAAATTGCTTTTGCAAAGAGCAAGAACCCGCCGCCGATACAAGAAGGAGATGTTTTTATCGTTTACCACATCAAAATGCCCCACATGGCGGGCGGAAGGCTGGTCTGTATGACAGAGTCCCTTTCTTCCCCCAACTATGCCACAGTCGAGCAAGTTGAGCCGTGGCGGAAGGATTATCCGTGGAGTATTGACGCCAAAAACCTGACTCCAACCTATGGCTCAAAGTGGTTCAATTATTCTCTTGATCCGTTCCGTTTGGTTGAGGAATACACGATGCAAAATCCTTCACATAATGTGACGCGGGCGGGTCATACGCTTGGAGCTATAAATTTCGGAGCAACCAAACTCTGGATTCAAGAAGGCTTTGCCAAGTTTCTCATCAATCAGATAATCCAACTCAAATAAAAATTGCCAGCTGGACACCACTAAAATTTGCCTTGACAGATTGCAGACCCAGCCATAATAATAGGTTTTGAAATTGGATTTCAATTTCGCCCAATCGCAGCAAAGTCTAATAATTACCGCTATTATTGATATTTCTTAGGAGTCCAAGCCAGTGAAATCCTCGAATCGTGCCGTTACGGCGACGCCGCATGTCCTCCCGTCAGGCCGTGAAGACCAACAAGTCGAAGTCGTGATTGAAGAGCGAGACGGGCAGCAGTGCGTTGCGCTTCGTCTCTCGACGTGGACGGAAGGTCTCGGCTGGTGCGCGCAGAAGACCATACGGCTCGACGGCGAACAACTCGACGATCTGCACCACGCGATCAGCGTCGCGCGCCATCGCCTGAACCGGCAGCGCGTGGATGACGGACAGTTCAAGCCATCCGCGCAGGTGATTCAACTGCCGTCCGTCGCCTGAGATTCGGCAAGGCGTAAATAAAAGAGAGCACGCGGGTTATAACTCGCGTGCTCTCTTTTTTAGTCTAAAAACTTCCCTGTCGGCGGCTTAGCCAACTTGTTTGAGCGTGATGCGCTCTGTCGTCACATTGGCCTTGCGCTCGGAGGTCAGTTTCTCAAGTTCCTCGACGTGCAGTTGCTCGTTGTAGATGCGCTCTTCGAGTTGGAAACGCGTCGGGAGGTCTGTGTCGCCACAGGCTTCCCAGGCGACCATGTATGCCTTGAGCGCCTCGCGCTCCATCTCCAAATCCTGCCGCAGCATCTCGACGAGTTCGGTTGACTGGCGAATCATGGCCGGTTCGACCGTCGGCACGCCGCCCAAAGCGACGACCTTATCGCCGAGCGTGATGGCGTGCTCCTGCGATTCCTCGCCCTGCTTGCGAAAATATTTGCGATAGACTTCGCGCTCGACGCCCGTGACGAGAAAACTATGCTGCGTATATTGTATGACCGCGCCGATTTCCAGACTGAGCGCGCGGTTCAAAGCCTCTATCAAATTTGCGTTTGCCACTGCTTAAGCCTCCCGCCAAAGTTTCCGCCGAATGAAAAAGTGCTGGCGGATGTTACCGCGCACGCCCCGGCCTGTCAAGATAACTATTGAAATAATTAAACTTAACAATGAAATCCATTTTCAGTTGCAAGAAACGCGCGGCGACTTTCCGAATTTAAGCTGGAGCGTTCGATGAGTTGAATTATGGGTGCTTGGCAAAATTAACCGGAGACTTCCTTTGCGTCTTACGTCTGAGCTTTGCGCCTTTACGTGAACTGTCTTTCTCGCAAAGGCGCAAAGCCGGAACTTAAGGCGCGAAGGGTTGGGTGGCTACGGGAGTTTTGAAATTAGCTGTGAACGCCTGATCAACGCAACTCTATTAAAAGTCGTGGTTTACGTCACCGAGCCGCCGTCTATGATGACGATTTCGCCGTTCATAAAGCTGTTGCGGTCGCTGACCATGAAGGCTGCAAACTCCGCAAGTTCTTCGGGGCGACCGAGTTCGCCGCGCGGCGACCACCCCTTGTGCATCTCCAAGAGGTGCGGCGGGAGCGTGTGCGCGAGTTCGGTGTCGAAGATTCCTGCGGCGATGGCGTTGACGGAGACGTTGAAGTTGGCGGCTTCGCGCGAGAGGCATTTCGTAAAACCGATCATCGCGGCCTTCGAGGTGGCGTAATGGACGGAGGTGGGGAGCGAACGGATCGCGCCGATGGAAGTGATGTTCAAGATCGCGCCTTTGCGCTGGCGGATCATCTGTTTGTAGATCGGCTTCGTCACGGCGAAGAGGCTGCCGACGTTCGTGCCGATCACTTCGTCCCAAGCGCGGTCGGTCGTGGTGGCAAAATTGTCGCCCCGGTTGATCGCCGCGTTGTTGACCAGAACATCAACCCCGCCCCACTCTTCGACGAGTTGGCGCGTCAGACGTTTCATCCCCACACGATCCGTCACGGAGACTTTGAAACCGTGCGCGCGTCGCCCGTGCGCTTTGATCTTTTGCGAAACCGTCTCGGCGAGGTCTTCGCGCGTGTGATAGTTGAAGGCGACATCCGCGCCTTCGCGTGCGAAGATTTCGCACATCGCCGCGCCGATGCCGCGCGTGCCCCCGGAGATAAACGCTCGCTTCCCTTCCAGCAAAAGACTCAACTTGGCCGCTCTCCAAAAAAGCCCGCTTCCTTTTTACTCGGAGCGGGCGAGATGTGTGGAATACTGAATTAAAGCCCGAACCACGTGCGGGCGTCAACCGGGGCGTGCGCCCGTCGGCTCACGCGCGCGTCAATCTTCGACGTTCAAACTATGCGATGCGCGCGTCAACCACCACGCGTTCTTCTTCGGCCAGCACGGGCGCGGGGATGAGCGCGGTGATCTCTTCCACGATGCGGCGCGTCGAATGCGGGATGGCGAGACTGGCTGTGGCCGCGCGCATCGTCGCATAATAACGCGCGTCTTCGGCCATGCGACGGACTGCGGGCACAATGTCTGTGGCGCGTTTGAGCAAGACGCCCGCGCCGCGCTTTACCAGCATAGCCGCCGCGCCCGCCTCCTGCGGCATCGGCTCCGTCGTCGCGTCGGCGATGATCGGCACGCGGCAAGCGAGGGCTTCAAAGGTCGTCAGCCCGCCGAGTTTCGAGATCATCACGTTGGCGGCCTGCATCAGTTGTTCGACGTGCTCGGAATAGCCGATCACTTTCACAGGGAAGTTCGCACGCGCCGCCACGCGTTCGGCCTCTGCGTGCAACTCCTTGTTGTTGCCCGCGAGAAAAATGGCCTGCACGTCCAAGTCGCCGCGCACGAGTTCGCGGAAAATTTCCGGGATGTTGCCGCCGCCGACCCAGCCCGCGTTGACGAAGACCGTGAACTTCTGCGGGTCGAGTCCGAGCGCGTTGCGCGCAGCCTGCGCGGCGAGTTCGTCCGGCAAATTGAACTTCGGATGGACGGGCATGCCCGAAATCTTGATCCGCTCCGGCGCAACGCCGTAATCAATCAACTGCTGCCGCGCCTCTTCGCTCGCCACGAGATACAAACGCACATCGTCGCAAGCCCACCCGCGCCAGAAGCCGTAACAAGGGTCTGTCACCACCGTCACGAGCGGAATCTTATCTGCGAGTTTCAATTCCCTGAGCACGCGCCCGATGGCGTGCTGCGTCAGAGGGTGCACGCTGACGACGACGTGCGGGCACCAACGCTCGAACAACTCGCCGACGTAGCCGACGCTGCGACGATAGAAGAACTCACGCGTCTCCGGGCGAAAACGATTCACCGCCCAGTAGAGATACTTCATCCAGTGTTGCCTGTAGCGCAACACCCAGTTGTAAACGTTGACCAGTTTCGCAGAGATCGAATGCGACTCTTCAATTGCGCGCACGACGCGCACGGCGTAGGAGTTTCCCGCGAAGAACTTCTGCAAGCCCGCCGCAATCGCCACCGCCGCCGAGCGATGCCCGCCGCCCGTATCGGACGAGATGATCAGAATTTTGGGGACTCTGGCTCGAAACATGCTGTTAGGCTTTGACCGTCAAACCTTCCGCTTTGGCTTCCTCGCGCTCGATCTGTTTGCGCGACTTTTTCATCTCGCGTTCGAGTCGCTTGATCTGGATCAGGTGCTTCGGGTTGAACGGAAGCGACGGGTAGTAGCTGTTCGATTCGTGCGTGCAGAAACATCCGGCCTTCGCTTTTTGGCGTCGTTCTTGCATGGCGGGCGAGAGCCAGAGTTTCTGGAAGTTCCAATCGTAGTCGCGGAGGTTCCCGACCGCGTCGAGGTTCTCGCAGGAGGAGACCGTGCCTTCGTCGTAGATAACGCCGCCCGCGGTGCCCGCGTAGCAGGTCATCTGCGCTTTCTGTTCTTCCTGCGCCTTCGCAATCAAGCCGTGCATGTAGATGTCTATGGCGGCTTTGAAGAAACCCGCGTCGCCGCCGTAGTTGTTCTTGATGGCGGAGTGGCGCGAATCGGAATCGATCATGTGCGCGAGTTCGGCGTAGCGCGCGTGATCTATGTCGAGTTCCTTCGGGTCGGCTGAAGGCGGGCGGATGTAGTTGAAGTTGACCTTGTCCGGCTTGAGGTCGTACTTCAGGAAATCGTACCACTCGAAGATCGTGTCCTGATTCGTGTTCATGAAACAGGTGCACGTCTGAATGTCGAGACGCGGGTACTCGCGTTTGATCGCCTGCAACTGGCGCGCGGTGTCAATCGCGATGTCCCAGGAGCCGGGCTTCTGGCGAATCTTCTCGTGCTGATCTTTGAGACCGTCAATGCCGAGCGCGACCGCCACGTTCAGGTTCGGGCACTCTTCGAGAATGCGCGTCACGTCCGGCATGATGCGCTTCTGAATCTGCCCGTTCGACATGAGATAGACCGATTCGAGCTTGTTGTTCTCGTAGAACGCGCGCACGATCTCAGGCAAATCTTTGCGCGTGAACGGCTCGCCCCCGGCCAGAATCAGGACGCCGAGATTGCCGCCGAGCGTTTCCGAGACGCGCTGGATTTCGTGCGTCTTCATCTGGAGTTTCTTGCGCGGGCGGTCGTCGAGTTCGTCCGTGAAGAAACAATGCGTGCAGCGCATGTCGCAGACGGAGGTGACGAGGATGTTCAAGAGCACGGGCGCGAACGGTTGACCGATGGCGAGTTTCGCGTAACGCTTCAATAATTCTTTGGTCGTATAATCCATTTTAAGCCTTCACAAAAAACCGCGCCTTCAACTCGCGCGGATGACGGGTCGCTTTAACCCGAAGCGACAGAAGAATGTAACCGTCCAGACGGCAAAAGGCAAACTTTCCAGTCGGAACGCGCCTCGCGCCGTATCTTTGATGCTAATTTCAGGCTCGCGGATATAGTAAAATTCCCCCTCACGTTCAATTAAAAACTGACGGGCGCGGTTGCCTCATCATGGAGATCGTTATCCGGTACGTTCCTCATACTACGAACAAGAGGGGTTATCATTTACCGAGACCCAGAAAGTCATTTAACTGCTCCGCTATCTTCCGCGCCCGGAAGTCAATGAATTCGTCATAAGCCTGATAGCTTAAGATTTCATCGGAAACTCGAAAAAATAGTTGCTCGGATGCTGCTTCCCGCAATCCTTGAGACAGCCCCTTGTGAACAATAGACGGGTCTCGGTCGCTCAACTCCGCGTTGTCGGCTTGGGACAGGAGCGCATAGTTGGCAACCGTGTTTAGTTTCTCCGTGGCGATATCAAATTGCTGCATAAACTTCTTAGGGAAGATATGATGCACGGCCAACAGATCGCCCGTCACGTCATGGCTCACAATCTCCCGAATGGGTCGTCCGCTCGGCCAGCTTCGAGCATCTCGATGAATGAGATAAGCCAAATACACCTGCATCAACGCGGAGTACATGCCTGACGCGCTCTTGATATCCTCAGGCTTAATTTTGTAGAGCCGATTCCGCGCGATTTTCTTGACCAATTGCGAAGCCCGATTCTTGCTTCGTGGTGACCCTTCGCGCAAAGGGTTGATGAATGTGTTAATAGCTGTTTCGACTGACCCACGGAAAAGGCCGCGAAACCCCGTCAAGAGGAGAAAACGCTTTAACTGCTCCTTCTCCTGTCTGGATACCTCGCCCTTCTGATCTTTCATCAGGTAAGCGATGGGGATGAGCGCGTTGACGGACGGGAGCCATCTCCTCGTTGTCCAACCAAGTTCTTCCCGCACCAAGTTGCACGCAAACCGTAGCCCGTGTGCGGTTCGACGCCATGAATCCTCAACGTCGCGGGCGTTTGCCGCCCAGTTCCTGGGGAGATTAGCGAAACTCGAACTGCCTCTGTGAATTGTCACCAGCGCGCGGGTGGCGAAGACAAAGTTTAGCCCGAGCCGTCTCAGTTCGGGTTCCTGAACGAAGTCTCTCATGGGCCCGACTATATGATGGGTTGCTTCCTGCGAAAGTCTCGCCGCCTCGACATCACCGGCAGAGAGAGAAGTACCGCCTTTATTCAAGCGGGCGAACAGTTCGATGGCGTTCTCCTCATGCTCGTCTTTGAACTCCTCACAAAGCGCCGCCACGTCGAGCATACTCGCGACGCGATGGAGGCGACGGCCATACTCCACCCCTTTCACGCTACTGCGGGCGAGTTTGCGCCGTTCCAGAAGCCGGTCAATGATCCGCTCGATGTTCTGATGAAGGTGCGTCTCATCCACCTCCGGGCCGGGTATCAGGTCAGACAATGGAACGAGAGTCGGGTCGTCGGCTTCGATTCGCCGCTGGATGGTCTTCTTCATCGTGCCCAGAAAGAATTGTTCATTCTCCACATCGAAGAAAGCCCGCGTACTGAGGTTGAACTCATCTCGGCCTTGTATGGCGAGCGATAGACTGGTGAGGCGTTGCTGCCCGTCAAGCAGGAATCCGTAGAAGCTATCCATCGAGCGGAGAGGCGCGCGCACGTCGCCCCGACGATTCTTCGCCGGCTGGTCGTGCTTCGTATGCCACACGTAGAAGCAACCGATAGGCCAGCGTCGGTAAATGGAATCCAACAGCTTCACGACCTTCGCCGGTCGCCAGACATAGTCGCGCTGCATGAGTGGGAGACGGATTTCACCACTGTCAAAACGTCTGACCAAATCTATAATTTGGATGTCCATAGAAGTTCGTTCTCAAAACCGCCGGGAAAGATTTATCACGTGGGAAGCTAATTACCGTTCTCGCGCTCGCCGCGCACTTTGACGCCGAGGGCGCGCATGCGGCGGTAGAGGTGGCTGCGATCCATGCCCATCAGTTCGGCGGCGCGCGAGACGTTGCCTTCGGCCTCCGAGAGTTTGCGGCGTATGAACTCGCGTTGGTGCGCCTCGCTCGCCTCCTTGAAGGAGTTGAAACGATAGACGGCGACGGGCGGGGCTTCGCCTCCGAGCGGCGGCAGGTCGTTCGCGTTGACCTTCGCCTTGCCCGTCATGATCACGACGCGCTCCACGGTGTTTCTGAGTTCGCGGACGTTCCCCGGCCACGTGTAACTTTGCAAGGCGTCCATCGCTTCGAGTTCAAAACGCTTGGCGGGCTTGCCGTAGGCGGTGGAAAATTTCTGGTTGAAATGCTCGACCAGGAGCGGCACGTCTTCCAGCCGGTCGCG
Organism: Pyrinomonadaceae bacterium; assembly: GCA_036009085.1. Lineage (GTDB taxonomy): Bacteria > Acidobacteriota > Blastocatellia > Pyrinomonadales > Pyrinomonadaceae > JAIVJZ01. The sequence goes on from DASYMM010000645.1 coordinate 17,080, forward strand.
TAGCGGCGGCACTTCAAAAGGAATGACGTTGAGGCGATAGAAGAGGTCTGCGCGAAAGTTGCCACGCTCGATCTCGTCTTCCAGACGCTTGTTCGTCGCGGCAATCACGCGCACGTCCACGCGCACCTGCGCGCCGCTCCCGACGGGCGCGAAACGCTGCTCTTCCAGCACGCGCAAAACTTTCGCCTGCGTGCGCGCGCTCATGTCGCCCACTTCGTCTAGGAAAAGCGTCGCGCCGTCGGCCAGTTCAAACTTGCCGCGCTTGGCGGCGGTCGCGCCCGTGAACGCGCCTTTGACGTGGCCGAACAGTTCCGACTCGATCAACTCTTCGGGGATGGCCGCGCAGTTGAGTTCGATGAAGGCCGCGCCCGCGCGCCGCGACTGCGCGTAGATCGCACGCGCGACGAGTTCCTTCCCTGTCCCCGATTCGCCGTAGACGAGCACGCGCCCGTCCGTCGGCGCGACCGCCGCGATCTGTTTACGCAACGCGCGCATCGCCACAGACTCGCCCACCATCGCGTGTTCTTCGTTCATCTCCGCCGCGAGCGTCGCGTTCAAGCGTTCGAGCGCGCGCTGGCGCAGGGCGTTGCGGACGGTCAGAATCGTGCGCTCGATGGAGAGCGGTTTTTCGATGAAGTCGAACGCGCCGAGCTTCGTGGCGCGCACGGCGGTTTCGATGTTGCCGTGGCCGGAGATCATCACGACCGCCGCGTCCGCGCCCGTCGCCGCGAGGCGCGCGAGAGTTTCCAGCCCGTCCATGCCGGGCAGCCACACGTCGAGGAGCACGCAACTGTAAGCGCGCCGCTCGCAGGCTTGCAGGCACTCTTCGCCCGACGCCACGGCGTCAACCGTGAAGTCTTCATCTTCGAGCACGCCGCCGAGCGTCTCGCGGATGCCGCGCTCGTCGTCAACAATGAGAATCGAATCGGACATAGGAAGCAGTCAGCTATTAGCTATCGGCGTTTAGCCGATCAGGTTGCGCGCTTAGAAGCTGATGGCTGACGGCTGACGGCTGATCGCTTCGCGTTTCATCTGTGACGGGAATTTCGACGAGAAACTTCGCGCCGCGCGGGCGATTGGGTTCGGCGCGGATGCGCCCGCCGTGTTCGTTGACGATGCGTTGGACGATGGCGAGGCCGAGGCCGGTGCCGCGCCCGCGCGTGGAGAAGTAGGGTTGAAAGAGGCGCGGGAAGTCGGCGCGTTCGATGCCGTGTCCGGTGTCGCCGATCTCTATCAGGAGCATGCCGCGCGCCGGGTCGTGCCCGGTGGCGACGGTGATGCGCCGCTCGCCCGTCTCTGCGTCGGTCATCGCTTCGAGCGCGTTGTCAATCAGGTTGACGACGGTGCGACGCATCTGTTCCGTGTCGAGCAGTCCGGGCGGCAGCGTGCGCGCCAGATGCACGTCGAGGCGCACGTCCGCCAGACGGTCTTCGTAGAGCGCGACCGCTTGCCGCACCACTTCGTTTAAATCCGCCGCTTCGAGCCGCGCGTGCGGCAGACGCGCGAAACGCGAAAACTCGTCCACCATCGCCTTCAACCCCGCGACCTCGCGCGTGATCGTCGCGGTGCATTCTTCCACCACCTGCGCCACGCGCCCCGGTTCCACGCGCTCCAATTCGCCGCCGTTCGCGTCGCTGTTCGATGAAGCCGCGCCGGCGTTTGACGAAATTGTGGCCGCGTTTGACGAAACCGAGTTGGCGTTTGCGGAAACGTCGTCGCCGTTCGACGCGACCCCGGCGGCTGCTTCGTTGTCGTTGCGCATGCGTCGGAAGTTGCGCGCGATGCGTTCGGCGGAGAGTTGGATCGGCGTCAGAGGGTTTTTGATCTCGTGCGCCATGCGGCGCGCGACTTCGCTCCAGGCGGCGGCGCGTTGCGCGGCGAGCAGTTCCGTCAAATCTTCGATGACGAGCACGATGCCGCGCGAGGAGCGTTTCGCCGCGCCCCCATCCGTGAAGTTGCCGAGCGCGGTGGCGGTGAGCGCGACGGGCACGACGCCGCCGTCCGGCGATGCGCCGCGCGCGAGTTCCATCTGCCACGCCGCGCGCCCCGTGCGACGCGCGCGCGTCAGCACGCGTTCGAGCACGAGATGATCTTCCGCGCTCAACATCTCTTGGAGCGGCGCGCCCGCCGCAGGCGCAACGCCGAGCCGCAGCATGGCGACGGCGGCGGCGTTGATGGTCGTCACGCGGTTCTCTTCGTCAAGCGACACGACGCCGGTTGAGAGCGATTCGAGGACGGTCTCGATGTAGTTGCGCCGCTCGTCGAGCGCGAGATTTTTTTCGCGCAGTTCGCCCGCGCCCGCTTCGATGCGGCGGCGATTCTCTTCGAGTTGCGCGGTCATCTGGTTGAAGGAGGAGGCGAGAATGGCGAGTTCGTCGTCGGCAATCGCCGTCACGCGATGCGCGAGATTTCCGCGCGCCACTTCGTCCGCCGCTTCTGCAAGCGCGCGGATGGGCGTGCCGATGCCGCGCGCGAGATGAATCGCGCTCCACGTCGCCGCGAACAAGAGGAGGAGCGTCAACAGGCCGAGCGTCGAGAGTCCGAGCAGCCGCACCTTACGCTGGCGCAGTTTGAAGTTCTCGAAAGTTTGACTGCTCCTGACCAGTTCGGCGAGTTGCGGGTCGGCGCGTCGTTCGCGCGCGGCGATGAGAAACTCGCCGGCAGGTAGCAAGTTATGATTATCGAGGGGCAGTTCCGTCACGTCGAACACTTTTGCGCCGATCATAACCTCGCCCTGAAATTCGCGCCGCTCAGTCACCGACCGTAAGCCTTGCAGGATCGCGTCCACTTCAACTTGTTGGAGGCTGCGCGCCGCCGTCACGGCCTGGGAATCTTCCGCGTTGCGGAGCATCAGGAGAGACAAGTTGCCGCGCTCGGCCAGATAATTGAGCCTCGTCTGGAGTTCGCCGTCGGAAAGCGTTTCGACCGCCAGTGAGAGGTACGCGATTTGGGCAACCGTCTTGAAGCTCTCCGCCTCGCGCCGCGCTTCGTTCGCCTGCACTTCGCGCGCCTGCTGCACGACGGCTTCGGGCAGGCTGCTGAACCACTTTTCGAGCGAGCGATTGAAGAAGATGTAGGAGAAGACGGCCATCGCCGTGATCGGCAACAGGCTCACCGTGATGAAATAGACGACGAGCCGCGTCTTGATCTTCGAGCCGAGTTCCTGCGCGCGTCGCTCGCGGCGGAGTTTCAACAGGTTGCGCACGAAGATGAAGGCGAAGACGATGAAGGCGACGAAGTTGAGCGACGAGAGCGCGTAG
>DASYMM010000646.1:0-5176 GCA_036009085.1 Pyrinomonadaceae bacterium
TTATGAAAAGAATCCTGTGGCTCGCGCTCCTGTCGGCAATGTGCTCTTGGGAAATTTTCGCCGCGCCAAAGACCATGCGGCTCGACTTTTATCATACGGGAAACGCCGCGCAGGAGTTGTTCAGCGTGGACAGAATCGTCCTTGAACCGCTCCCGTGGCCGGGCAACCCGCAACGCGCAATTGACGAGACGAACCTCGGCAAGTATCTCTTTGAAGTCAGGGAGCAGAAGACTAACCGGCTGTTGTACTCGCGCGGCTTCGCTTCGATTTACGGCGAGTGGGAGACGACAGACGAGGCGAAAACGGTCACACGCACTTTTCCGGAGTCGCTCAGGTTTCCCGCGCCCGACGCGCCCGTCCAAATCCTGTTGAAGAAACGCGACGCGCGAAACTTTTTCCGTGAAATTTGGGCGACGACCGTTGACCCCAAAGACATCTACATCGCCGACGCGAAAATCGCACCGCCCGGTCGCGTGCTGGAGATCGAGCGCAACGGCGCGCCGGACGCCAAAGTTGACCTGCTGATCCTCGGCGACGGCTACACGGCTGCCGAGATGGGCAAGTTTGAACGCGACGCGCGGCGTCTGGCCGCGACGCTGTTTCAGACTTCCCCTTTCAAAGAACGGCGCAAGGATTTCAACGTCTGGGCGCTCAGCCCTCCGGCCACGGAGTCAGGCATCTCCCGCCCCTCGACGGGCGTGCATCGCGCCTCTCCGCTCGGCGCAACCTACGACGCCTTCGGTTCCGAAAGATACGTGCTCACGTTTGACAACGCGGCCTTTCGTCGCACGGCCTCTTTCGCGCCCTACGATTTTGTCGAGATTCTCACCAACACACGCACCTACGGCGGCGGCGGAATCTTCAATCTCTACAGCACCGTCGCCGCCGACAGCGCGTGGTCGGATTACGTCTTCGTGCACGAATTCGGACATCACTTCGCCGCGCTCGCAGATGAGTATTACACGTCGGCCGTGGCCTATGCCCCTGCGACCGAGCGCATCGAACCTTGGGAGCCGAACGTGACCGCTTTGCTCGACCCCGCGAACCTGAAATGGAAAGACCTCGTCAGCCCCGACACGCCTTTGCCCACGCCCTGGGAGAAAGAGGCTTTCGAGAACTATTCGCGCGAGATACAGCGACGCCGGCGCGAGATACGAAGCCGGAATCGGCCGGAGCAGGAGATGGACGCGCTCTTTCGCGAAGAACTGGCGCACGAGAAAAGTCTGTTCGCGCGTGAGAAATACGCGAACCGCGTCGGCGCGTTCGAGGGCGCAAACTATGAAGCGAAGGGCTTCTATCGCCCGCAAGTTGATTGCATCATGTTCACGCGCACGGACGCTTTCTGCGCCGTCTGTCGCCGCGCCATCGAACGCGTGATCGATATGTACTCGCGACCTTGAACGCCGCGCGGCGGGAGGCTTTGCACGTCAAAGCTGCTCGATGGAAGTGGCGCGTAGGATCAACTTCTCTTGCCGGAAGCGCGCCTCCAACTCGGCGCGGTAGTGCGTCCACCAAGCGCGCTCAAGTTCCTGCGCCATGACTTCGTAGATGATGATCGCATCACGGCTGAATTCCCCGCCCTCCTTCCAGACGCCCTCCGCAGGCGAACTGCGAAAAGCCGTCACGCCGTCGAACTTCCTCGCCAACTCATCCCGCACGCGGTCATACGCTTTCCGCTCAAAAGCCACGCCTTCGTTGTCGTACAATGGCAGCAATATTTGAACGAGATACATCTCCTGCACACCCTCCATGCCGGTTCGGCTCAGTTCACTTAGACGAACTGCCCTGCGGCATAACCGGAAGCCCAAGCCCATTGAAAATTGTAGCCGCCGAGTTGACCCGTCACGTCAACCACTTCGCCGATGAAGTAGAGGCCGGGGACGCGCCGCGCCTCCAACGTGCGCGAAGAAAGTTCGACGGTCGAGACGCCGCCCGCCGTCACCTCTGCTTTCTTGTAGCCTTCCGTTCCCGCTGGCGCGATTTCCCAACGCTCTAATTTTTGCGCCAAGGTTTCGATCTCGCGCTCCGTGAATCCCTTGAGCGGCTTTGCGGGCGCGTAGAGCTTGCACCACGCTAGCGCGAAGCGACGCGGCAAAAACTGGCCGAGCACGTTTGCCGGTTCGCTCTCCGAATGTTGATGTTCGAGAAGTAAACTGCGCGCGTCCGTGCCGGGCAAGAGGTTCAGATGAATGCTGTCGCCCGGTTGCCAGTAGGAGGAGACTTGCAGGATCGCGGGGCCGCTCAAGCCCCTGTGCGTGACGAGTATGTTTTCGCGAAACTCCGCGTCTCGCGCCTGCGCGACGGCGTCGAGCGAGACGCCGCTCAAGTTGGCGAAGCGCGCCTGCGTGTCGGCAGGCAGGGTGAGCGGGACGAGCGCGGGTCGGGTCGGTTCAATTTGCAGATCGAACTGCCGTGCGATTTGATAGCCGAAGTCTGTAGCTCCGAGTTGCGGGATGGAGAGGCCGCCCGTGGCGATGACGAGCGAGCGGGCACTGAAAATTCCCTGATCGGTCTCCAACAGAAATCCGTCGCGCCGCTCCACGCGCCGGACGCGGCACTGGCAACGAATCTCGACGCTTGCATCCTGACATTCGGCGAGCAGCATGTTGATGATCTGGCGCGAACTGCCGTCGCAGAACAACTGGCCGAGTTTCTTTTCGTGATAGGCGATGCCGTGTCGTTCGACGAGCGCGATGAAATCGGCGGGCGTGTAACGCGCGAGCGCGGACTTACTGAAATGCGGGTTGGCGGAGATGAAGTTGGCCGCGCTCGTGTGGAGATTGGTGAAGTTACAACGCCCGCCGCCGGAGATGGCGATCTTCTTCCCGACCTGCCCCGCGTGCTCGACCACCAACACGCTGCGCCCGCGCCGTCCCGCCTCAATCGCGCAGAAGAGACCCGCCGCGCCGCCGCCGATGATGATGACATCCTTTTCCAGCAATCTTTTACACGCTCAATTCTAAATGGGAATTATTGAACAACTATACCTTTTCACTACCTAGCTTTTAAAACCTTCACCACCGCAGACACAGAGCACACGGAGGGGGCACAGAGAGTTGAATATCTTCCTCTGTGCCTCCTCCGTGTGCTCTGTGTCTGCGGTGGTGAAGGCTTTCGCTTGTGCTTTAGAGAGGCAGTTGGAGGCGCGCTTCGCAGCCTGTGCCGCGCCGGCGGTTGGTGAGCGTGAGCGTTCCGCCGTGCGCTTCGGCGATCTGGCGGCTGAGGACGAGGCCGATGCCGGAGCCTCCCGGCTTCGTGGTGAAGAACGGGACGAACAGGTTCGTCGTGTTCGACAGACCCGGCCCTTCGTCCTCGATGGAGAGCGTGAAGTGGTTCGTGTTCTTGCTCCAACTGACCGAGACGCCGCCGCCCGTCTGCAACGCGGCATCAACGGCGTTGCGCTGCAAGTTGATCAGGAGTTGTTCGAGTTGGTCGCCGTCGGCCTGCACGACCAACTCCGCGCCGGGGAGAACTTTGACCGTCATGCGCGTCTCAAGTTCGGCGACGCGCCGGACGAGCGCGCCTATCTGGACGGGCGCGAAACGCGGCGGGGGCAGGCGCGCGAGGTGCGCGTAAGCCTGCATGAAGCGGCTCAGGGATTCGGAGCGCGAGCCGATGATGGAGAGGCCGCGCTGCATGTCGTCGTGCCAGTCGAGCGGGCGCGGTTCGCGCACGAGTAAGCTTTCCAGACTCCCGGCGATGGATTTGATCGGCGTCAGCGAGTTGTTCAGTTCGTGGCCGAGCACGCGCACGAGTCGCTTCCAGGCTTCGCGTTCTTCCTCGCGCAGTTCGCGGCTGAGATCGGAGAGCACGAGCAGTTGATGCGGCAAGCCGCGCTCGCGGAAGACGCTGCGCCGCACGCCCCAACGCCCCGCGCGACCGGGGAAATTTTTCGGGACGATCTGCGAATCGTCGCTGCCGGAAAACTGTAGAAACTCTTCGAGGCCGAGTTCGTCTGCGGTGCGACCGAGGAGTCGCACGGAGGGTTGCGCGAACAGGCGTTCGCCCGCGCGGTTGACGAGACGCAGGCGTTCGTCTTCGTCGAAGGCGAAGACGGCGACATCAATCTCGCTCATGACCGTGCGCAGAAGCGCGGTCGCCTCCATCGCGCCGAGACGCTGCGCGCGCAAAGTCTCGCCGAGAGCGTTGACTTCGAGCATCACGTCGCCGAGCGCGTCTTCGCGTCCTGCGCCGCGAGCGCGGATCGAGTAGTCGCCTTCGCGCAGGGCTGCGAGTAAGTTGGAGAGCGTTTGCAGGTGGCGCACGACGCGCCCGCGCAGGGAGAAGGCGAAGCCGAGCCAGAAGCCGACGATGATGAGCGTGAGCGTCCACTGCACTTTGATCGTGTAAGGGCGATCCCAGAGCAGTATGAGCGAGATGAGCGAGCCGGGCAGGCCGCCGAGCAAGGTCGTTAAGAGAATGCGTTGCTCATGGTTCAGTCTATCGCGCCGGGGGGTTTGACGTGTGTGTTGGCCTTCATAAGCCATAACGTTGGAGTCGCCTGTAGAGCGCGCTGCGGCTGAGTCCGAGCGCTTCCGCCGCCTGGCCGACGTTGCCGTCGAAGCGCGCGAGAGTTTTGCGAATCAGGAAACACTCTACCTCATCCAGGCTCATCTCTTCGAGTCCGCGTTCGGCCTCGCGCCCCGATTGCAGATTGAGGTCGGCGGCCTCAACCAACTCGCCCCGCGCCATCAACACCGCGCGCTCCACCGCATGATCCAACTCGCGCACGTTCCCCGGCCATTCATAATTAACCAGCGACTTCACGGCTTCCTCTGAAAACGTCGTCAAGGGTTTGCGATAGCGGCGCGCGTAAATATTCAGAAAATGGTGCGCGAGCAGGGGGATGTCTTCGCGCCGCTCGCGCAAGGGGGGCAAGCGTATCTCGACCGTGTTGAGACGAAAGAGCAAGTCCTGACGAAAGCGACCGGCGGCTACCTCTTCTCTCAAATCCGCGTTCGTCGCGGACAGGATACGCACGTCAACCCGACGCGTCTTCGACGAGCCGACGCGCTCTAACTCGCCCGTCTCGACGACGCGTAAAAGTTTCGCCTGCTGTGCGAGCGGCACGTTCGCGATCTCGTCAAGAAAGATCGTCCCGCCGTCGGCCAACTCGAAACGCCCGACGCGATCCGTCTTCGCGTCCGTGAACGCGCCCTTGACGTGGCCGAACAAC
>DASYMM010000647.1:0-19002 GCA_036009085.1 Pyrinomonadaceae bacterium
GAGGCATCTATCGTCAATTTAAAAGCAAAAAGATTGACATGATCTCTAAGCGAGGATATTGTGCCTACGTTTAAGTAACTTCTGCTGACAGAGTTTTATTAACGTCAGCCTCACGCATTACTCGCTTGGCGTCATCGTCAACCGGAAGACTTACTTCGACACGTGGTGGGGCGAGGGCGAAGTTAAAATCTATCTCGACGGCGATCAGGCGTTACCCACTCTGAGCGGCACGGGGACGGAAGATTACATCGGCACGGCTTGGGGGCAGGGCGCGTTTGCGCACGCCTATCAAGGCAGCCCCATCGCCGACGAGAAAAATCTGCGCTGGTGCTTCTACCGCTACCACATCCCCGACCCCATCTATTTCCACAAAGACATACGCGTCACCATCCAACAGATCGGCTACCTCGCCCCGCATAGCCGCCCGCCCATCTTCGAGAACAAACGTCGCCTTTATCGCGCAGCCCCCGGTCGCGTCGAGATGGACATCTCAAAGGACGGAAAGTTCGAGCGCGACGACGACTGGTCAAGCTGCACCTACTTCTATCTAGCCGCACCCGAAAACAAACTGCCGCCGCTCGACCCCGTCGCCAAGCGCGTCGAAGGATTGTGATCTATAAGGGTTTGCAGTTTGTGGGGATTCTCTGTGCTTCCTTAGTGTCTTGGCGCCTTAGTGGTGAGTGCTTGTCAGGAAGCCATTCATCACTAAAGCGCCAAGACACAAAGGAGACTCAAAGAAGATAAGTTCCATGCGATTGCACGTCGCTATAGTTACTCAAAAATCATTTCGCACGAATGAGATCGGTGATGCGCGCGAGATGATGGTCGTCGTGCTCGGCGATGAAGAAGACGAAATCGAGCACGCGCATCGGTAGTTGGAGGCGCGGGTGGAGGGCTGTGCGCTTGATGAACTCGGCGTCGAATTCGTCGAGACGACGCACAAACGCGCCGCGCTCGGTGCGGAACTCCGCGAGTATGCGTTCGATGGAGTTGGCGTTGTGGTCAGCTTCGTGCGTCTTGCGGTTTCCGAGGTCGGCGGGGCGCAGGGTTTCGAGTCCCGCTTCGTAATCGTCGAGCCTGCCGAGGTCGAGCGTGCCGAGATCGAGCAAGTGGCCTGCCTGTTCCTGTATTGACCAACCGCCGTCCGTGCGCCGCGCCAACAATTCGCGGGGCAGAGATAAGAGACGATCTTCGAGCCGCGCAGGCGTGCCGCGCACGCGCTCCACGATGTTCGAGTACATCCACAGCGGCAAGTCGAGCTTGAACTGCCTCTCAAACCAGATCATGCGTTCGCTCATCTTCCACGCGCTCCGTTCCCATGACAGGGGTTAAAAAATAAGCCCTCACCGCAGAGTCGCAGAGTTTACGCAGAGGGGGCGCAGAGAGAGTTGAATGATCAACTCTCTGCGTCAACTCTGCGGCTTGGCTCCGCGCCTCTGCGGTGAAGGGTTTTCCACCGGATGCAAATTATTTCCGCGCGCGGCTGCTGTCGAGTTGCTTGAGCAGTTCGCGCACGGCGGTCTCAAGTTGCGAATCGCGCTCCGTGTAAGTTTCGCCGATGGGGCGTGAGACTTGCACGTCCACGGGGCGCGGGTTGAGTTCCATGTTCGTGCCGTCGTTCGCGGTGATCTTCATGCGCGGCAGGCGCACGGTCGAGCCGTCAATCAATCCCTGATTCCACGTGAAGATGATCCAACCGGCGGTCGGCTCGCCCACCACTTTGCCGAGTTTGAGCGAGCGGTAGCCTTCCGTGAAATCTTCCGCGTCGGAGAGCGAGTGTTGATTGGTGACGAGGATGGTCGGGGATTCGAGCGCGCGTTGGCCGAGCACTGTGCGCGCGGGCGCAGGCGTCTGGCCGCGCGGCGTCATGGTTAGATAACCGCGCCGCGCCAGCACGTCAATCGCATAGACGTTGACGAAGCCGCCGTTGTTGTTGCGCACGTCAACCACGACGCCTTCGCGCGTGTGATTCTCCGCGTCGAGGTCAACGTAGAGTTGCGAGAGCGAAGATGAGCCCATGTCGAACATATGCACGTAGCCGAGCCGCCCGTTGCTGATGCGCGAGACATACGCGCGATTGTCCTCCACCCACTTGCGATACAGGAGAGCCTTCTCCGTCCCCCCGCTGACCGGACGAACGGCCAACTCGCGCTTGCCTGCGCCGTCCGCAGACGAAGCGACGGTCAGGCTCACGCGCCGGTTGACTTTGTAATTCAACAATTCGTCGAGGTTCGTGCGCGCCGTGACTTCCTTGCCGTCAACGGCGAGCAGGTAGTCGCCCGGCTTGATCTCGCGTGCGAGCGCGGCGGGGCTGAGCGGGATGATCTCCGTCACGCGCAGACGCCCCGTGGTTTCATAGATGCTGCGATCAAAACGCAGGCCGAGCCGCCCCGTCGCCGCCGCCCCGCCCGTGGGCGGGCCGCTGACGCCCGTGTGCGAAGCGTTCAACTCGCCGACCAGGAGTTGCAGCAGGCGTCGCATCTCGTCGGGCGTGCGCGCGCCCGCGACGCGCGGTTCGTACTCGGCGCGCATCGCGTTCCAGTTCGTGCCGTGAAAATTCGCATCGTAGAAATGCTCCTGCAAATACGACCAGACCTGCCGGAACACCTCCATCTTCTCGCGCGCAAAATCCACGTCCATCTCCGCAGAGACGGCGAGCGGGCGCGTCTTGCCGTCGAGCGTGACGACGTTCAAGCGTCCCTGCTCGATGTAAAAAATCTCCTTGCTGTCGGGCGAAAATTGGGCGAGACCTTTGAAGCCGGAGGTGGAAGTTAACTGCTTCGGCACCGCCGGGTCGCGCGCGAGTTCGTCGAGCGAATAGAGGTAGAGATTGGCTTGACCCGCCGCGCTCGCGATCATCACGACCCACTTGCCGTCGGGGCTGATCGCCTGATAACCCACGTCGAGACCGACGGGCAACAGGCTGAGCCGCTGGCGTATGCCTTCAAACGTGATCTCGACTTTTTTGTCGGACGGCTTCTTCCGCTCGTCCGCGCCGCCACTTGCAGGCGAGGCGGCGGGCGACGGGCTTGCGTTCGGCGACGGAGACGGAGACGGAGCGGGCGTCGCTGTCGGCGTCGCGGTCGGAGTGGGCGCGGGCGTGGTCGTCTCGCGTTGCGGCGGCGTTAAATTTCGCGGCGACTCTTCGCGGAAGAGATCGCGAAACTGGTCTTCGCGGAAGCGCGGCGTGCGCGGGATGAGATCGACGCGCGCCACCTGAAAACTCTCCGTGCGCTGCCCCGTGTCGAACAGCATAAATGTGCCGTCAGGACTCCAGGAGACGGTGTTGCTAAAGACGTTTGCCAGAAAACTGACGGGCTGCGCCACGGGCACGACCGCGCCGCTCGTCTCGTCTGCGCGCACGACGTAGACGTTGCGAAACAACTTTGCGGCGGCGGGCATAAACGCGATGAAGCGGCTATCGGGCGACCAGACGAACGGGCGATCAGGATTGAGCGGCGGACGCTCGAAATTGCCCATCGCCAATGTGCGCTCCGCTTTCGTCTCCACGTTCAGCACGCGCAGTTCCCTGCCCGCGCGCTCGAAGGCGAGCAGGCGACCGTCGGGCGAGAAGCGCGGCGTGGCATCGGGCAGCGCATCGCGCGTCAACTGCGTCTCGGCGTTCGTGCCGAAGTCGTAGCTGAAGAGATGCGGCGTGCCGTCGCGGTTGGAGACGTAGGCGAGGCGGCGGCTGTCGGGCGACCAAGTGACCTGCGACTCGTCCGCCGGGCTGACGGTGATGCGCGCCGCGTCGCCGCCGTCAGCCGCGGATGCGGCGAACACTTCGCCGCGCACGACGAAGGCTACCTTCTTGCCGTCGGGCGAGAGCGCGAATTCGTCTATGCGATCCGATAGGCGCAGGTGCTCGACGCCCGGTTCGGCCATCGCGCCGCGCCGCGTGATCTGAACTTCGCTCGCCTGATTGTTCGACGTGTCGAGTTTCCAGATGCGGAAGTTGCGCTCGAAGACGATCACGCGCCCGTCCGTCGAGATGCTCGGCCAGAGCACGCGCCCGTCCGTAAACCTCGTCAGTTGTTGCGACGCCTCGCCGCCGTCGTCGCGCGCCCGCGTGGCTATGGGGCGCGTCCAGATGTTTTGCGCGCCGCTGCGGTCGGAGACGTAAAACAGATCGCTGCCGTTCGCGCTCCACATCGGCCACATCTCTTTCGCGCCGCCCTTGGTGATGCGTTGATAAGCTGTCGGCGCGATGCTCGCGCTGTTCACATCCTGCTTCACCCAAATTTCTGCCTCGTCAATGTGGCTGTGGCCTTTGCGCCACCATTGACCGGAGGCGATGCCGCGCGCCGTGAAGGCAATCGCAGAATTGTCGGGCGAGGGCGCGGAGAAAAATTCGTTCGTGTAGCGATCCGCGCTCACCTGCATCGGCGTGCCGCCTTCGGGGCTGACGCGGAAGATGTCGTTCATCCCTGCGATGTCCCGGCTCGTCGAAGAGAAGTAGAGCCAGCGACCGTCGCGCGACCAAGCATCGAGTTGATCGTTTGAGTCGTCAAAAGTCACGCGCCGGAGCTCGCCCGTGTCGAAGGCGAGCACGTAGATGTCGCCGCCGCCGGTGCGCGTCGAAGTGAAGGCGATGCGGCGACCGTCGGGCGAATAGACGGGGCGCGCTTCCGTGGCCGAGTGGGAGACGAGCAGGCGTGCTTCGCCGCCCGCGAGCGAGACTGTCCAGATGTCGCCGCCGGAGACGAAAGCGATCTCCGCGCGGTCGGGCGAGATGGACGGCTCCGTGAAATAGGGCACGGGCTTCGGCGCGACGACGGGCGCGGACGTTTGCGGCGCGGTCTTCGTCGCGGCCTTATCGTCCTGCGCGCGCAGAGGCACGGGCGCGAGTGTGAGCGCGACGGTGAGAACGAGCGCGTGCGCGCACAGTTTCCTAAAAGATGTCATTCGATCCTCCGGCAAGAGAGCGACAAAAATTTACGGACGGCACTTTCAAAGTGCATTTTATACGGGTGTGAAACGGGATTGCAGGCTTTCGGGTTTCAATGATAACAGAGATTGCGCGCGCGGCGGGGATTTACAGGCGTGCTACTATCTTACGCGATGCGAACCTTACTGATCTTCGTGGACGGCCTCGGCATCGGCACGCGCGGCGCGCATAACCCGCTCGCCCAACTCGACAAGGACGCCGCCGCGCCGCTCGCCATCTTCGCAGACGAAGAACCCGCGCTGCCGCACGACGGTCTGCTCGTCCGCACAGATGCCTGCCTCGGTATCGAAGGACGACCGCAGAGCGCGTCCGGGCAGACGACGATCCTCACGGGCATCAACGCGCCCGCGCTGCTCGGCTATCACAAGCAGGGCTTTCCGAATGAAGCCATGCGCGAGATCATCCGCGAGCATTCCATCTTTCTCCAACTCCGACGCGCAGGGATTGAGCCGAACACTTTCGCCAACGCTTACACGCCGCGCTTCTTCCAGACGCGCCCGCGTTGGGTGTCGGCCACGACAGTCGCCGTCGAAGCGGCGGGCATGAGTTTTCGCACGCTTGAAGATTTACAACGCGGGGAAGCCGTCTATCAGGACTTCACCAATCAACTCGTCATGCTGGCGGGCTTCGACGTTGCGCCGCGTACGCCCGAACAAGCGGCGGAAGTGTTAGCCGCGCTCGTCGCCGCGCATCGCTTCACGCTCTATGAGTATTTCATCACAGATCGAGTTGGACACGCGCAGGACATGAAAGCCGCGCTCGCGTTCTTAACGAATCTCGCGCGGTTCGTGCGCGCCGTCGTCGCTAAAGTGGATTTGTCGGGGACGACCGTGTTGCTCACGAGCGACCACGGCAACATCGAAGACTTGAGCATACGCAACCACACGCGCAATCTCGTGCCCACGCTCATCTGGGGCGCGCGCCGCGCCGAAGCCGCACAGCGCATCCGCACGCTCGCAGACATCACACCCGCGATCATCGAAACTCTGACAGCGAAAGAGGCCACGCACGCATGAGCGACATCTCCCCCGATTTGCCCGCCGCCAACGCCGCACACCAAGACCGCGCCCGACACGACAGCCGGAAGAACGACCGCCGCGAAGTTTTCGGCTGGATGATGTACGACTGGGCGAACTCCGCTTTCTCCACGACCGTGGCGGGCGTCATGCTCAACCAGTATGTGACGCAACTCGCTCAAGTCGAACTCGGCGACAACGGCACGCTCGTCAGTTTCGGCTCGCTCGGCGCGGTCACGGCGAAATCGTTCTTTCCCTTCTGCATCTCCATCTCCGTCTTCCTGCAAGTTTTCCTGCTGCCCATCCTCGGCGCGATTGCCGACTATTCAAACTTGAAGAAACGCCTGCTCGCGCTCTTCTGTTATCTCGGCGTGGTCGCCACCTGTTTGATGTTCGCCGTCACCGGCAGCCTCTACATCGCGGGCGGCGTCCTCTTCATCATCGCAAATTTGAGTTTCGGTGCCGCGCTCGTCTTCTACAACGCGTTCCTGCCGGAGATCACGACGGAAGACCAGCGCGACAAAGTTTCGAGTCGCGGCTTCGCGCTCGGCTATCTCGGCGGCGGGCTGCTGCTCGCCTTGAATCTACTGCTCGTGCAGTTGGCACCCGCCCTCGGCATCTCAAAGGGGATGGCCGTGCGCCTCTCTCTGCTCTCGGCCGGAATCTGGTGGGGCGGCTTCGCGCTCATCGCTTTCGCGCGCTTGAAGACCCGCGCGCCGGAGCGTTCGCTACCGCCGGGCAAAACTTATCTCACCATCGGCTTCAGCCAACTCATACCAACTTTCCGCGAACTCGCGCGGCTCAGGCAGACGCTTCGCTATCTCGTCGGCTATCTCTTCTTCAATGACGGCATCCAGACAGTGATCAGCATGGCCGGTGTCTTTCTCGCGCAGGAGTTGTTCGTCTCGCGCGGGCAGGAGGTGAACGAGTCGTTTCTGATCGGGATATTTTTGCTCGTGCAGTTTCTAGCCTTCTTCGGCGCGCTCCTGTTCGAGCGCATCGCGAACGCGCTCGGCACGAAGCGCGCGATCATGCTGTCGCTCGCCATCTGGGCGGGGATCGTGATCTACGCTTACGGTTTTTTACATACGACGACGCAGGCGTGGGCGATGGCGGCAATGATCGCGATTGTGCTCGGCGGCTCGCAGGCGCTCTCGCGTTCGCTCTTCTCGCGCATGATCCCGGAGGGGCGCGAGGCGTCGTTCTTCGGCCTCTATGAAATTTCGGAGCGCGGCACGTCATGGCTAGGGCCGCTCGTCTTCGGCGCGGTCGTCGGCGCGACGAACTCTTACCGGCAGGCGATCCTCTCCCTGATCGTCTTCTTCGTCGCCGGTCTCATCATCCTCTCACTCACAGACACAGACAAAGCCATCCACGACGCAGGCAACGTCCTGCCCGAAGAAGTCGAACAGGCGGCGACCTGAACTCGCGCGAGTTGATAAGGCACAAAAACCCTCACCGCAGAGACGCGGAGAGGCGCGCAGAGTTAGCGCAGAGAGAGAGTTGAATGTTTCCTCTGTGTCCACTCAGCGCCTCTGCGGTGAAGATTTTGTGTTTTACTTTTAGCGTTGATTGCCCGCCGCGCGCGGTGCGCTTTCGG
Source organism: Pyrinomonadaceae bacterium (assembly GCA_036009085.1). Lineage (GTDB taxonomy): Bacteria > Acidobacteriota > Blastocatellia > Pyrinomonadales > Pyrinomonadaceae > JAIVJZ01. The sequence continues at coordinate 7,565 of DASYMM010000647.1, forward strand.
TTCCGGCGGAGCGTTCCATGCAGGCGTGTGAGCAGAAGGTGGACGAGGTGGCGCGTAGAGTTAGAGCGCGCGAGGCTGGGAGCCATGTGCCGCAGGAGGCGCAGCGCACGAGACGTTCATCCGCAGTAGTCTTCTTTTGACGCACCGACGCGTCCGGCAACTGCCCGCCCGCGTTCACGGCGCGCGCTTCGCGGACGACGCCGAGCACGCGCCGCGCGATGTCGATGTACGGGCGCAGGCGCAGATAGACGACGGTGCAGAACGCGCCGATGATGATGGCGACGACGAGGTACTTCAATCTTTCTCCTTCGCGGCGTTTTTGGCCTGTGCGAGTTGCGCGCGCAGGTTCGAGAGCGTGGCGTTTTTGGGGTTCACTTTTTGCAGTTCTTCAAGTCGCTGCTGCGCTTCCGCGTGCGCGCCCGTCGCAATCAACGCCGCCGCCAGACTTTGCAGAGCCATCTCCTGACGCGGCTCCGTGGCGAGCGACTTGCGATACTCCTTGATGGCGCGCTCCGGGTCGGAAGGCTGGCCGAAAAAGTATGTCATGCCGAGCAGCGTGCGGACGTTCACATCCTCCGGCTTCGCCGCCAGCGCCTTGTTGTAATAGACGCGCGCTTCTCCAAAATTCGACGCGTCGCCAACCTGTGCCAGCGCAAAGAGCGAGTTGGCGACGAGCACGGTCGTCTCATAATTTTTCGGGTCGGCTTCGTGCGCGCGTTTCAAGAGCCGCACGGCCTCCGGCATCAGCGCGGGCTGGCCTGTGCTCAAGGCGTACATGTAAATTCCCTGCCCGACCTTGCGTTGATACTCCGTATCACCGGGGTTGGCGTCGGCCTTCTTGATGAGGTCGCTCATCTCGGCTTCCGTCGGCATGGACGCGCCCGCAGACGCGTCGGTCGCATTGCCGTTTGCGTTCCGGCTGTCGCCCTGTTGTGGGGACGACTGCCCGCCCGGATTGTTACGCGCACGCACCACTTCGCCGCGCAGTTCTTCGAGTTCTTTCCGGTTCACCGAGTTGGCGAAGAAAAAACCGATGGCGCAGCCCGCGATGAGTCCGGCGAGGGCGTAAAGAATCTTTTGCTTGTTCACAGTAACGAAGCGCGATCCGTGAAACGAAAATCGAAGTAACGAAAATCGTAGCCGTGGACGCGAGTTTATCAGAACGCCGTGGGAAAGGCGACGCACTCCAACGGCCTATGGTGGTCTAAATTCCTTTGTGTCTTCGTGTCTTGGTGGTGAGAGTTCTTAAAAAGCATTCACCACGAAGACACCAAGACACAAAGGGAAACACAAAGGAAATCTGCCGCCTGATTCGACGCGAAAACCAACGTGTGGAAATGTGAGTTTGCGAGTTCGAGTTAATCGCCGCTGCCGGTTGCGCTGCTGCTGTTGTCGCCGTCGCCGTTGCCCGTCCCTTTGTAAGGCACGTCGTCGCGGCGTCTGCGTTCGGGCGGGTCGGAGTCGCGGCGGCGCGGCTGTGAAGTCGAGGGATTGCGGCGGTCAATCGCGCCCGGCGGGAGCGTCTTGCCGTGTACCGCTTCCGTGAGGATGCGCGTGATCTCCTGCGAGAGCGTGCGGTGCTCGGCAGCGGCGCGGCGGCGCAGAGTTTCTTTCAGATCGTTCGGGACATACGCTCCAATGAAGACACCTTTGCGGTTCACCATGCTCTTATAACGCTCCTCGCGCGAAAAGTTCGGATTCTCGAAGCTGTGTTACGTTGAAGACCGACGCCTCGCGTGTGAGTTGGACGAAGCGAGGCCATGCAGTTTAGAGAACAGGTCTATAAGCCGAATTCTGTACTCCCCGCACGCGTTTGCACGCGAGACGGCGAGCGGCGACCATTCATCTAGCCCAACCGTTGCCGGTTGGATCGAGCGACCTACCCGGAGGTCGTAGCGCGCCGTCTCCCGTTGGAAGCTAGCGCGGCATCGGGCGGGCAGCCCTGTGTGACGCCTCCCTATTTGGTCTTGCACTGCGAGGAGTTTGCCTGGCCGCGCATGTCACCACACGCGCCGGTGCGCTCTTACATTAAGCCTCCTTTGCGGAGGCCGCACCATTTCACCCATCACCCGCCGACGCTTGCCCCGTAGAGCATGCACGGCAGGCTGGTCTCTTTTCTGTTGCACTTGTCGTCGCGCGAAGGTGGTCTGGCTACTGAAAGCCATCCTCACCAACACGCGCCCAGCCGTTAGCTGGCTCGCTGCCCTGTAGTGTTCGGACTTTCCTCCCCCGATGCTCCCTCGCGGAAACCCGGCGGCGACCGCCCGACCTGCTCTCTTTACTGCACGGCGCGTAAATTATAGCAAAGCATCGTTGAACACGTACAGCCCGCATGTTAAACGGGCAGCCAAGCGGCGGCTAGTGCGCTCCGTTTCTGCCCCTTTCAATTGCCGCTTTAATGAGATTGAGCGGTTCGTCTTGCGGTGTTAAATCCCCTTCCAACGAGAGCAGGTAGAGTTCGAGCGCAGATTTGTGGGCGTTTGTGTACGGGTAGAGCAACTCGATGCCGTGTGAGAGCGTCTGGCTTGCCTGTTTGACTCCTTCCGCGCCGCTCTCAATCGCCTTCTTAATCGTGAACAGCAGACGCGCCAGGCACTCGACGGCTGCCGGGTCTTGGCACAGCGCGGGTTCAAGAATGGCTGTCCACGTCGTCTCGTCGGCGAGTAGATTCTCCTCTGAACATCTCATGTCGGTTATTCTACTCAGGCGCAAAGCGATATACAAAATATGTATATTTTGCGATTTATTAATCGTGCAGGCGAATTCGGACGGGCAACGCTATACTGTCTTAGAAGCTGCTTGAAAAGCCCCGAAGGGGCGACATGCGATAGCCCGGCGCACCGCGCCGGGTTCAAGGAGTCGTCCTTGATGAGAAGCCCTGACAGGGCGACATAATTTATGTCGCCCTGTCAGGGCTTGGCCTGATGCCGACGCGATTCCTGTGGCGTTGCCACTGGCTTTTACATTTCGCCCCTTCGGGGCTTTGATAAACTTTTCAAACAGCTTCTTAAATAATGTCGATAATGCGATTAGACTGCGCCATGCAGTCTAACGCGTTAATTGAGAGTGGTATCCTGCGCCTCAATGTATCGAAAACAGTTCGGCGGCCTCAATTTTATTGACATTTAGGGATTATGATAATAATTTAACCCCGCTTTACTTGTCCGGTTTCCTGCCGAGAGCCTTACCTCAGCAGTTCCACCCAACAATCCATTGGCAGAGAACAAATTAGGGGTTGAAAAAAATAAGAATACCCGAACCCGCCACGTCACAACTCATCTTGCGCTGAGTCTTTGGAAATGCTCTTCGCTCCGCGCAGGTTAATTCGAGCGTTGAGTCCCCTCATCTGGAAAAGGAGATACATGATTACAACAGAAACACTTCGCAAATTTGCCCCCAGAATCAAAGACCCTGACATCCATGCCAGCGCCTTAGAGGAGGCACGACAGAAAAGCACCGTGACGACCCCGCAGCGGCTGGCTCATTTCATGGGTCAAATCTTCGTGGAAACCGGCGGGTTTGCGAGCATGGTGGAAAGCTTGAGATACAAAGACCCGAAACGCCTCGACGCGCTTTTCAAGGCAGTAACCAGTCTCGACGATGCCCGCGCTCTGATCCTGCGTGGAGAAGAGGCCATCGCCAACCGCGTCTATGCCAATCGTCTCGGCAACGGCAACGAAGCCAGCGGCGACGGATGGCGTTACAGAGGTTCCGGTTATAAACAGCTCACAGGCCGTTCTAATTATCGAGAGATAGGAAAGCTTGTCGGCATAGATATAGAAGCCAATCCCGAACTCGCGCGTGAACCTAATGCCGCCGCCCGCATCGCGTTTGCGTTTTGGGATGCGCGTGGCTGTTCTCCTCTGGCTGATCGCGGCGATGCCGAAGGCATCACGGTGAAGGTCAACGGCACGGCCAAAGTCGGACTGGCTGAGCGACGCGCCGCGACGTTCCGCGCGCTCGGCATTTGGAAGTAAAGCGAAGACGGCGCGAGCACACGGAGGAGGGCGGCGGATGGTGCGCGCGTGGCGGTTCACGCGCCCGCCGGATGAAAGATTCAATCCAAACAGGCCACCGCCTTTCGCCATTCACATCCGAATTAACATCCGACACGGGCGTATGTCGCGCGCGTCTCAGGGCATTGCTTTCTGCTGGTAAAAACTCCTGACGGTCAGCCTCACCCGATCAACGGCCTCACTCATCCTCATCCAGACAGCAGGATTCGCCGTCCTTTGATAAGCGTAATTTTCTCGCCCGTGAGTAATTTCCATGATTGTGTTGATCAACGGTTCGTTCGGGGTCGGGAAAACTACCGTGGCGAAGCTGCTGCGCGACGCACTCAAGGGGAGCGCGATATATGATCCAGAGTGGACTGGAATTGCCTTGATGCGTCTGCCGCGTTGGGTCAGGTTGAAAGGGGCGGGGACGGGCGACTTTCAAAACATCGGCGTGTGGCGTCGGTCTGCCGTCGCGGGCGTCAGGCTGTTTCGTCTCTTTGCGTCCGGCGCGGTTATAGTCCCGATGACTTTCAGCCATCGCCCCTATTTTGACGAGATCGTTGCGGGGTTCAGGCGTCTTGACCCGGAGTTGAGGGTGTTCTGTTTAAAGGCCAGCCTGCCGACGATTAAAAAGCGGCTCGTAGCGCGCGGGACAAGCATCGAAGGGACGGGCGCGGAGTGGATTGCGCGCCGTATCGTCGAGTGCACGGAAGCCCACCGCGACACACATTTCGGCGAGCACGTCGAGACGGAAGACCGCACCGCCCGCGAGGTTGCCGAAGACATCCTTACGAGATTACAGCAGCCACGTGCCGCAACCGCCAAACAATAGCCGATTTGCAAACTGAAACGCCCGACGGAAGCTAAAGGAGCGCAGCGATGAGCGACGAAGAGCAGAGAGAGAGGCCGAACGAACGGGAGAAGCCGGATCGCTTGGAGTCGTACATAAAGTACGTGGGCTTCATTGGCGCGTTGGTCGCCGCGTTTAGCGGAATCTATCAGTTGTGGCAGAGCAACGTGCAGAGTGGCAGGGAGTTGCGCTGGAAACAGGCGGATACGGCGCGCGAGATGGTGAACAAGATGATGGCCGACGAGGGTTGGAAGGCCATGGAGATGATGGATTGGGAAGACGAGGGGCGCGACTATGAGATCAACGGGCAGAAAGAAAGGGTTAACGCCGCCGCCGTCTATGCCGCTCTGGAAAAAGATGAGAGCACGGACAAGGACAGGTATATCATCGACCGTCTTGACCGGACATTCTTTTTAGTGAGCCAACTCGAATCGGCGGTGCGCTCCGATCTGGTCAAGATTGAAGATGTAAAGTTTCCTTTGAGTTGGTATGCCGCCAAGAGGATGTGCCCGCGTAAACAACTCTTCGACGCTTATATGAAAGAGAACGCCGCGCCGGAAACGCTCCAATTTTTTCAACGCTTGGATGAGTGGAGAAATTGTCAGTAGCCAGGGCGTCGCGCGTGGACTGACATCCAATCCAACTCGACGCTTCGTAAATAAGCACATGAGTCAGAAATATATTCAGGCTTATCTGTTGTGCCTCCTTCTCGCAAGCGCGGCCTCCCCGCTCGCCGGACAAGCGCTGGCACCCGATCTTGACAGGGTCAGTAAAAGCGTCGAGAACTCTTTTCGGCAGAAGAGGCCGGAGTGGAAACACGAGACTGTTCCGCCGGCCACGCCTCCCGGCAGCCAACCCAGCCCGGATGTCGTCATACACTTCTGGTCGTCGGAGAAGTGTCTCACGGCGGAAGTCGTCATTGACGGTGTGAGTGCGGGGAAGCATCCGGTCTCATGCCGGGTCAAGCTCGCTATTGACCAATCGGCGTCGGCGCTGGCGGCGCGCACAAGGCTGGACGAATTTGTGCTTAACGAGCGCAGCGCAAGTCCGTTATCGGTGGGCGACAAAGGATACATCTGGCGTGGTTCGGAGGTGGTGTTCGTCAAGGGCAAGTTCACGTTTTGGCTCGTCGGCGATTTGCAGTTGCGGGTGGGAGATTTTACGAACAACAGAGAGTTTATGGAGAAGCTGGCAAGAGAGATAGCCGAGGCCGTGCCCGCCACCTGAGCAACGGCATGCCGCCGAACGCGAATCGGCAAGTCTCTCTCCGATAGTTTGTCGCTATCGGTCTTTTCTCAAGGGCAGGTTGAGGCAGTTGTTAGCCGAAGAATTTGTAGCCTACGCGCAGTCCGCGCAGCGCGCCGGAGGGGAGCGTGGAGATGAGCACCCACGTGAGGACGGCGTGGGAGATGGCGAGGGCGTAGAGGTTGGGCGCGCGTTGATAGACCGCCGCCCAGATGAGTCCGCCGAGGAATGTCGCGCACATGAGCCACGGGTTCGGGAGGTGCAGGAGCGCGAAGAGGAGCGCGACGATGGTGATGCTCCACGCGCCTTTGCCGAAGACGATCTGCGCGCGGCGATTGATGTAGGCTTGCAGGACGTATTGCTGTAAGAGTCCCCACGCGAAGCCCCAGACGGGAAAACCGAAGACCGCCCAACCCGCGCGCCTCTGCCCGAAACTGAACCCCCCGCCGAACCACAGCCAACCGGCCAGCGCGAGCAAGATTGAACCCGCAAGCATCGGGAGCAAGAGCAGACGCGCCGCGTGCATGAAGTTGTCCGTGCGCCAACCGAGTTCGCGGAGCGTCTCGCCGCGCAGCTTGTGCGAGTAAAAGATCAGGGCGAAAGCGCACGCGACGGGCACAGCCAGCCAGAGTTTGTCGCGGCTGAGCGCGAGCACAGCCCATTCGGCGATCAGGGTTGAGCAGGCGATGGAGACGATTTCCCAAGCGGCCAGAGAGCGCGATTCGAGCGCGCTCGCACGCGTCTCCGACTCAAGCGCACGCGGTTGGGTCGCCATCGAGTGCGAGTTTGACGCAGATGCGCTTGAGTCCGGCGCAGACGCCGAAGAGTGCGTGGCGGCTTCGTCCGTTTCGTGCGGCGCGGTCGAGGCTGCGTCCCTTGCACTGTGACCTGCACGCTCCTCTGCACGCTTCCCTGCCCTGTCCGCGACGCTCAACGCTGCTGTCCCTCGCTTTCCCACCATGCATCCGGCACGCGAAGGTTATCTTTGTCGGCCGTTACGCTGAACGCGGTCGCCGCGCCGATCTCTTGCAGCACGCGGCGCGCGCCGTCGCCCGCGATGTGCATGGCATAGACGCGCGCACGGTAAGTGCGATTCGGCGGGAGCAATGGTGTGTGGAAGACGAATCCGTGATAGGCGTCGCGGCTGCGGCCTGCGGCCTGCACGTCCGCACGCGGCGCGTCTGCGCTCGCGCGGCCTGCGAAACGTTCGTCTATGTAGAGATGCACTTCGACGCGCGCGTCCGGCGCGGCTTCGTCAACCACCCAACCTTCGACGGTGCGCGCGTCGGCCACGTCAATCGAGCCGCGAAAATATGGATTGATGTTGCTGTAGGAGAAATAAACGGCGAGCGCGACGACGAACAACGCTTCGGCGACTGACTTGGCGATGAGCGCGCGCGACAGGCGCGCAAGACGCGCGGGCGTCGTTGTCGTCGTTGTCGTCGCGGGCTGTGTGGCGGGAGCAGACGGAAAAGCGTCAGTCGTAAACGGTGAATAGCCTCGCACAAGATTCTTCAAACTATTCACGGTTCACGGCTGACGCTTTCGCGTCTCGAAATTCTTCCGGCTCGCCGCACATCGAAGAGACGCGGGCGTTCCGGCGTCACTGGTTCTGATACGAGTTGCCGTTCGTATCCTGATAGACCCAGGTGTGATTGGTCGTGATCGTTCCGTCGGCGGCCAGATCGGGGCGCAGGCGGACGGTGATGAGCAAGACCGCCGTGTCGTTCGGCGCGAGTTCGGCCACGCGCCAGGTGATGCGACGCGAATCGCCGGGCGCGTCCTGCGAATTGAGCGTCGGGTTCGACGAGACGAACTGCAACGCATCGGGGAACACTTCCGAGACGACGATGTTCTTCGCCAGCCCCGCGCCTTCGTTGATGAGCACGAGGCGATAGAAGATCATGTCGCCCGGCGCGGTCGAATCCGTCACCTGTTCGGTGCGGACGCGGACGCGCGGCGCGGCCACGGTCAAGACCGTGCTCGCTTCGCTCGCCGCGCGGTTGGAACCAACCGAAGTCGCCACGACGTTGTAAGCATATTGCTGCCGGTCGGCGGTCGAACGCGGAATCTCCACGCGCATCAGGAGCGGGTACTGGCCGCCGCGCGGATCGATCTGCGCGGTCTGCGTCACGCTCGGCTCGCTGTCTTGATGCTGGCCGTCGCCGTTCGTGTCGGCGTAGAGCGTGCCGGAGGGCGCGCCGGGCGCGGTGATGCGCAGGCCGTAGGATTCGGCGTAGTTGCTCGGATTGCGCACGACGAAAGGAATGAAGATGATGTCGCCGGGCGTCACGGTGAGTCCGGGCGAGACCGGGTCAATGCGCGCACGCGGCACGCGCCCGATGGCGATGCTCGGCCCGTCGTAGTTGGAGCCGGTCGGCAAGGAGGCTGTGCGCAGCATGCCGCGCCCGATGGGAGCGGTGGCGGCGAGCGCGTTCGGCACGGCGCGCAGCGTGACGGTGATTTCGCGTGTGGCGCGCGAATCGAGATCGCCGAGACTCCAGATGGCCGTGCGCGAGGGGTTGTCGTAGTAGAGCGGCAAGGGGCTTGCGCTGACGAGTTCAAAGTCCGTGCTGAAGACGAAGTCCGCACGCGCGCTGCGAGCGGGCGCGCTGCCGCTGTTGCGCACGGAGATCGTCTGCGTAAAAGTTTCGCCGGGCTGCACGCTCTCGCGCGTCACGCCCGAAGTGCCCGCGAGCGAGGCGGCGACAACCGTGATCGCGGCGTTGGTGACGCGTTGAATTTGAGCATCGGACTGCGAAGCGGCGCGCACGATGAAGGGGCGTTGCTGCCCGTCGAGCGCGGTTTCGGGGATGCGTATGTTGAGCATCACTTCGAGATGCTGGCCGCGCGCGAGTTGCGGCGTGACGAGGATGGGAAGTCCCGTATCCTGCCCGCCCGAAGCGAGGCTGAACGTCGGTTGATACTCGGCGGGCAAGTCTGCGTCGAGCCGAAATTGATCCTCTTTGTTGCCGGTGTTGGTGACGGTGAGAGGCAGTTGCACGGCCTGACCGGGCGAGGCGGCGAGCGCGGCGCGGCTCAGAGCCAGATTGAGATTCGGCACTTGCTTGACCGTTAAGACGAAACCTTCCTGACCCGAAGGCGCGCTGTTGACGACGGGCGGCGCACTCGACACGCTCTCGTTCGGCTCGGCGCGTGCGACTTGCACGGGCGTCGGCGTGGCGGTCGGGCGGGGGCGCGCGGGCGTCGGCGTGGGTCTGGGGAGCACGGCGGCGGGCGTCGTGTTGGAAGCAATTTGCGTGTCGGCGGGTCGCGGTTGCTGTGTGCGACGGCTCTGTCGCGGGTTGCGGCGGCTCGGACGTGAGACGGGCGCGCTGGCGCTCGTGTTGGCGTTGGAATTGTCAATCGTCAGCGTCGGCGTATTGGCGGGCGACGTGTTGCGTGCGACTTGCTGCGGCGTCGGCGTAGTTCTCGGCAGAGGCGTCGGCGTCGCGCGCGGCGGCTTGTTGATGAGACGCGCCACGGGAGTCGGCGTCGGCGTCGCCGCAGGGACGCGGGTTGTGGGCGTCGCCTGTGCGCGCGCGGTCGCGGCTGGGGTGGCCGTCGGCTGCGCGGTCGCCCCGCGCGCGACCATCTCGGAGCGCGCGGCTTGCAGTTCGCCTTCGTAGATTTCGACGAAGGGCGTGTCCTTGATCGTGCGCAGGCGCGGGACGACGCTCTCTGCGTCCGAGAGGCGATTCTGCGCGATGTAGGTGCGCCCGAGCCAGAGCAGCGTTAAATCCGTGATGATGCTGTTGGGATAGGTCTTGAGAAAATCGCGGAAGGTGGCGGCGGCCTGTTCAAAGCGACCTTGATTGTAGAAGTTCTGCCCCTTGGTGAACAACGCCTGCTCGACATCTGGAGGCGTGTCGTCTTGCTGCACGGCGAGCACGGAGGGGGAAGCATTGGGGGCGAAGGCCAGAACAGGCGTGAAAGGCGCGCACAGAAGCGCAGCCGCAAGCGCAAACGCGCTGAATTTATGCTGCATCATGAAACAAGTAATCCTCCGGCAGGAAGGGACTAAGGAAGTTTTTCGATTGTTCCTAAGTGTATTTGTAAAACTCGTCCGGCGTTCAAGGGCAGACGAGGGTGCGTAGTTGTTTGAGTATCATCATCCGGCGCGCGCCACTATACAACCTTCACACGCACCGGACAAGAACCGAAACTTTAAAGTAGTGGCCTCGTTTCAGCTTCCCTCTGTTCCTCCTTAGTGGCTTTGTGTCTCTTAGTGGTGAGATGTCTTAAAAAGCATTTGCCACTAAGACACGAAGGCACAAAGAAGGCACGCAGGATAAATTAATTATCTGCGACTAGCGGCGGCGACCGACTTCCACGCGATCACCCGCCTGCACACGCGGGTCGGGAATCTGTCCCGTCTCGATGTCGTTCAAGAGATATTCGGTCGCGACGAGTCGCCCGTCCGCGCCCTGCCGCGAAACCGTCACTTTAACTTTACTGCCAGCGTCGCGCGCCACGCCGCCCGAAGCGAGGAGCGCCTGCGTCAAGGTCATGCCGGGGTGAAAATCTTTCTGCCCCGGCGCGTTGATCTGCCCGCCCACGTAGAAGAATTCCTGCGGGCGCGCGGTGATGTTGATGATGTCGCCGTGCGAGATGAGTTCGTTCAGGGCGGCGGAGTCTGCGAGGTCAAGGGTTTTGCTGTGTCCGGTCGCGCGCGAGATGATGACGGCGCGCCCCGCGTCCGCGCGCGGGTTGGCTTCGGCCAGCACGACGTAGAGCGGCACGGCTTCGCGCCGAAGGATTTTCGCGCCGGGCAGATCGACCAAACCGCTGACAGTCGCCGTGTGGCTCGCATACTCGCGCACGTTGATGCGAAACTGCGCGCGGTCATAGACGGCGCGGCGTCTGAGTTCGGCTGACAGTCGCGCGCCGATCTCGTCCGTGGTCATGCCGACGACGTTGAAGGGATCGCCCGCGAGCGGATAATCGAGCATTCCGGTTGACATCACCGTGAAGAGCGTCGAATCGCGCGACATGCCGCCCATGAGGCGTATGTCCAGTATGTCGCCGACGCCGACGCGGTAGAGCGCGGTGGGCGACGCGGGCGCGGCAGAATTTGCAGTGGATGTCGTCGTGTTCGCGGCTGGTGCGGCTGTCGAGGTTGTCGCCGCAGGCTCTCCCGCAGACTTGACGGGCGGGGGCGGCTCATATTTCGGCGGCGCGGGGATGCTTCGCACCGAAGGACTACCGAAGACGGGCAGAGGCGTAGAAGAGTTTGTCGCTGCGCCGTCGGTGGTGGTCGTCGTCGGAGTAGTGGTCGGGAGGTTCGCGTTTGGCGTGGCCGCAGAGGACAGGGCGGTTGGAGTTTTTTGCGCGTCGGAGTTCGC
>DASYMM010000648.1:0-4047 GCA_036009085.1 Pyrinomonadaceae bacterium
CCATCCGCTTATGACTCGCGTAACGCTCGATCACACGCATGATCTTTGCGCGGTCGTAGTACGTCTCGTCCGGCGGAAACTGATCATTGATATCTCCGGCGGGCTTTCGCGCGAGCCGCGTTTTCAGCGACGCGGCAGCCCGCACCAAGGGCACGCGCGCGAGCGCCGCGCCGAGAGGCCGCTGCTTTTCCGCCTTGCCTTCGACGCGCGCCTTGATCTGCTCGTAATAGATCGGGAGGTCGTCGTAATAATAAAAGTCGTTCAGGCCGTCTATGAAGACGGCGAGGTCTGGGACGAAGCCGGAGGTGATGAGTCGCTCGAAGTAGATGCGCTCCTGCGTCGAGTAGAAGGAAGCCTGGCCGAAGTTATAGACGCGGACTTCCTTTTCCAGCCCTTCGGCGGACAGCAACTCCTGCACGTAGGAAGCTATCGTCTCGTCGTCCGGCACGTTGTAGCCGAGCGTGGTGGAACCGCCGAAAATAAAGATCGAGAAGCACTTCTCCTTGTCGGGAGGCCACGCGCCCTGATTTTTGACGTGGCGGAAACCGTTCACGTCTTCGTTGAGATACTTGCCCGCGAAGGGCGGCTCCTTAAAAGTCGTGTAGGGGTCGTAGGTCAGCCCGCGCGTGGGCGAAGCCATCTCACGGCGCAGGGCTGTGATCTCTTCTTCGCTCCACTGCGGATAGACTTCTTTCAGAAATTTCATCTGCGCCGTGGGGATGACAGCCCACGCGGGCGCGTCCTTTTTTGTGTATCGCTCTTTAATCGAGAAGACGACGAACAGGGAGATGTTGACCAGCAGGAGAAGTATCAGAGTGTTCAGCACGAGCGCGGCTGTGCTGCGGTAGAACTGTCTTAACCTTTCGAGTGTCATCGAGTGCGTTCTCTCCGTCTAGGCCAGATCGTCCCAACGCGCCCCGTCGAAACTTTCCTCGTCTACCGTCGCCCAACTGCCGCTGCGGTGCGAGCGGCGCGCGGCGTCTAAGACGAGTTGCGTGCGGTGTCCGTCCGTGAACGTGGCCGCGTCTTCGACGGTGTTCCGCCCTTCGAGAAGCGCGCCGACGATCTCTTGCGCGAAGCGTGTGAAGCCGCGCGACCAGCCGTTGTCCTGCATGCCCGGCGCAAGCTCGCCGCGCCCCGCGTCCACGCGACGCCACGCGCCCGCGCCCAACTCCGCTTGCCACAACTCGCCGTCGCCTTCCACCCTGAGCGCGCCGCGCTCGCCGAAAATTTCCACACGATGCAGGGGCGCGCCCGCTTCGACGAAAGACAGAGAAGCATTTGCGCTCGCGCCCGCCGCCATCAAGTCGTTGCCGACGCCTGCAAAGTTGAACAGCAAGTTCGCCGCGTCGTCCGTGGTGACAGGCCGCAACACGTCGCCGCCGCCGTCTGCGTCGAGCGCGGGGCGCGCCGCGATGTGCGTCGAGAGTTGGCAGAAGACGCGCGCGACCTGCGCGCCGAGCAACCAGTGGAGATTATCTACGACGTGCGAACCGATTGCGCCGAGCGCGCCGCCGCCCATCCGCGCATCCGACCACCAATCCCACGCGCGCTCCGCGTTCGCACGCGAGTCCGCGCGATACGTGACCCCCACATGCCTGACGCTCCCGATCTCGCCCGCGCGCAGCAACTCGCGCAGGCGTCGCCGCCCGTCTAAGAAACGCAGTTCGTGATCAATCAGAGCCAGCGCGCCCGACGCGTTTGCTGCGCGGCACATCTCCGCGGTTTCAGCCGCGCTCAAGGCCATCGGCTTTTCGCAAAGCACGGCCTTGCCGCGCGCGAGCGCGTAGAGCGTCATCTCAAGGTGCGTGGCGGGCGGCGTCACGATGCTGACGAGATGAACGTCCGCGCGCTCGCACACCTCGCGCCAGTCGTCGCCCACAAACGGAATCGCGAACTCGCGCGCCACGGCTTCGGCGCGCTCACGCCTCGCGCTCGCAATCGCCACGACCCGCGCGCCCGCCGTGGCGCGAAACGCCGGAATCTGCGTCCGCCGCGCAAACCCCGACCCGATCACGCCGATGCCGATGGAATTTTCTCGACTCAACTTTTCGCTCCCTTCGATACCAGACACGGCAAGAGACTTTCGCTTATAGCGAGTTGCGATTGAGTATGACTAAACGGTCAAGATTCACCGCAGAGACGCGAGAGCCAAGCCGCAGAGGAAGCGCGGAGAAAACATTCAACTCTCTGCGTCAACTCTGCGCGCCTTTCTGCGTCTGCGGCGGTGAAGTTTTTAGTCCCATCGCATTGCAAAACACTATGCTGTGACTTTCGCCTAGTTGTCTTTCAGCGACATGACGTAGATGTTGCCCGCGATCTCCGCCTGTTCGTAGATGATCTGGTCGCCGCGCGGCGACCAGGCGGGGAAGCGCAGGATGACGCCCGCCTTGGTGTTGGCGGTCAGTTGCCTGCCCGTTTTGCCGTCGCGTGAAATCCAAGAGACGTTCCAGATGCCGTCGCGCATGCCCGCATAGACGATCTTATCGCCCGTGGGCGACCAACCGTAAGGCCACTTGTCGCCGCGATCAAAAGTCAGTTGCGTGGGCGTCCCACCGTCGGCGGCGATGAGCATGATCTGCATGTCGTCGCCGCGTTTCGACTGGAAGGCGAGGAAGCGTCCGTCGGGCGACCAACTGGGGAGACCCGTGAAGGTCTGCTCGAAGGTCAACTGTCGCGGCTGTCTGCCGGGAGCGATGGGCATCACGCCGACGTTGAAAAAATTTTCGGGCGAATAGGTGAACGCCATCTGCCGCGCGTCCGGCGACAGACGCATGCCTTCAAACTTGCCCACCTCGAACAGCTCCGTCTCTTTCCGGCTCTCCGCGTCAATCCGGGAGAGCGTCGTGCGCCCGTTGCGAATGCATTGAAAAGCGATGCTGTTTCCCGAAGTGAGCCACGAAGGCGAATAGGCCGCGTCCGTGTCGGTCGTGAGTTGCGTCTCGCGGTTGCCGTCCGCGTCCATCAGCCAGAGTTGGTAGCCGCTGCCACGGCGCATGGAGGTGAAGACGATCTTGCTCCCGTCGGGTGAGAAGTCCGCCGTCACGCCGTTGCGCGAATTCAACTCGTCCGTGAGCGCGACTGGAAAACCCGCAGCCTCTTGCGTCTCAGGCGTGAGCGCGACCGACCAGACGTTGCTCTTCACAGTCCACGCGCTGTAGGCGAGACGGCTTCCGTCCGGCGAAAAGGCCGGGTGTCGAAAGAGCGTCGCGCCGAGGTCTGCGACTTTGGCGGGGCGTCCGATGCGTGCGCCCGTCTCCGTGGAGACGCGCAGTTTAAAGAGCATCATCCCTTGCGTGAAGAAGATGCTCTTGCCGTCGGGCGCGTAAGTCACGTCGGCTTTGTCGCCGGAGTTGTCGGGCGAGAGTTGCAGCAAGTCGCTTCCGTCCGACGAGATTGACCAGATTTGGATCGAGTGAAGGTTGGCGTTGAGGAAAGCGATGCGGCGTCCGTCCGGCGACCAGGTGGGGAAGAGGTGCCCGCCCGCCGGTGCGCCGCCGCGAGTGATTTGTCGCGGCGACGCGCTCCCGCTCGCCGGGACGACCCAGAGCGTCGCCGAACTCGCGTAAGGCTGCACCATGTCGTGGAACGACTCGGACTGGAAGGCGACCCACGCGCCGTCGCGCGACCACGCGGGGCTACAGCCGAATTCCGCGAGTTGCTTCGGCACGCCGCCGAGCGAAGGGATCAACCAGATGCCGCCGCGCTTGGCCGAGTGATAGGCGATAAATTTTCCGTCGGGCGAATAGGCAGGCTCGCGGTTTTCATTGCCGTCCGTGGTGAGTTGCACTTCGCGCCCGCCCGGCGCGAGCGGTTTGGCGTAAATCTCTAGGCTCGCGCCGCCACGGTCGGAACTGTAGGCGACGGAGTTGCCGTCGGGCGAAAACGACGGGTTGAGATCGAGTCCGGGCGCGGTGGTCAGTTGCGCGATCTCGACGACGGCGGGCGGCGTCGGGCGGTCTGCGTTTTCGTAAAACCTCCACGCGAGCGGGACGAGCAACAACAACAGGCCGACCAGCGAGACTCCCGCGACGACCAACCACGCCC
>DASYMM010000649.1:0-9245 GCA_036009085.1 Pyrinomonadaceae bacterium
CGGCGAGGGGAAACTATCATTGTCCAACTCGGTTTCTATGTGGCTGCCGCTCGCAGTCTTATCGTGAAAGATAAACCCGTCGCCGTTGCTGCTAAAGACAAACGGAATATCGAGGATGCGCGCATAATCCAGAGCTTGTTGCAGCCCTGCGCCGGTGGTGTGTTTGTTGTCTTTGGCTTCGACGATGGCAATCGGGATGTTTGGTTTGTAGTAAAGAATATAATCGGCGCGTTTGGCCGTGCCTCTCGAATGAAGTTTGCCGCGAACATAAATCTTGCCGTCGGTGAAAGAAACTTCTTCGAGAAATTGCGTGTGTGCATCCCAACCGGCTTTGACAATTGCCGGGGTGATGAATTTTGTGCAGATGTCGCGTTCGGACAGGGATTTTTTATCCAGCATACTTTCAGGTGGTTTTAAAGTAGCCTTAAACAACGCAGGGTTCGGTCTATACTTTTGCAAGATTACTCAATCAGCAATCAATTCAAAAGCTGTGTCGCCGCAAAGTCCTATACTATTATTCTTTCGACTTGTGCTTGTGTTCGGATTGATGAGACTTTCCGTATGCCAAAGGTGTGCCGGGTGCGCTTAAGCCGGAACAAAACCGTCTAAGCGTAGCCGGCATTATAAGGCGAAACGCCAATCAAACAAAGGCTCATACAATGGCAGCCGGATTTAACTAATGACTTTAAAACTCTGACGGCGGGAGCCGCAGGTTCGCTGTCCGACCGGAGCGCCGGGAGGGGCAAATAGACTAAAGGAGATTGTGTTGATGAAGCATGCGAGCGGCACGTTTGAAGTGAAATTGACGCCTCAGGCGGACGGCGAAGTCGGCGACCCGACGGTGGGGCGGATGTCTATTGAAAAGCAGTTTCAGGGCGCGCTGGAAGCTGTGAGCCGTGGGCAGATGTTGGCCGTCATGACGGAGGTGAAAGGCTCTGCGGGTTATGTGGCGATGGAGCGTGTGAGCGGCGCGCTCGATGGCCGGAGCGGCACGTTTGCGCTACAGCATAGCGGCACGATGACGCGCGGCGAAGGGCAACTCGTGGTGACGGTCGTGCCCGATTCCGGCACGGGTCAACTCGCGGGGTTGTCCGGCAAGATGGCGATCAATGTCGCCGACGGGCAGCACTCCTACGAGTTTGAATATACGCTCGCCCCGACGGATTGAAGGCCGGCCGGGTAATCTTCCGTGGCGATCTGTTGTCCCTCCCGTGTCGGCCAACGCGAGCAAGGCCGTGCAGCCGTGCGCGCGTCGGCTTCTCTTCAAGAAGTCTGAGTTTGCGCCGGAACAAATTCCTTTCACAGGTGTCTATGGTTAGGCTTTATTAGAGACGACTCCGTTCGAGCGTTCGACGCTTAGCCATGCTCAACATAAACGGTCTAAAGAAAACTTATGCCGGCCGCGTGCAGGCTTTGCAGGGCGTGAGCCTCGATGCGCCTGCGGGGATGTTCGGACTCCTCGGACCGAACGGCGCGGGCAAGACGACCTTGATGAAGATACTGGCGACGCTCCTCGAACCCGACGCGGGCGAGGCGCGCATGAACGGCGTCGATCTGATCTCCGACAAAGACGCGGCGCGCCGGATGCTCGGCTACCTGCCGCAGGAGTTCGGGCTGTATCCGACGCTCACGGCGGAACAGACGCTCGATTATTTCGCCAAGCTCAAGGGCGTGCATGACAGGACGGAACGTAAAAGTTTGATCGGCGCGCTTCTGGAAAGAGTCAACCTGGCGTCCGCGCGACGGCAGCGCGTGGGGGAATTTTCGGGCGGGATGCGGCAGCGTCTAGGGATCGCGCAGGCTCTCATCGGTCAACCGTCGCTCATCATCGTGGACGAACCGACGGCGGGACTCGACCCGGAGGAGCGCGTGCGTTTCCACAATTTGCTTTCCGACACGGCGGGCGAAGGGCGCGTGGTCATTCTCTCCACGCACATCGTCTCGGACGTGTCGAATTTGTGCAGCCGGATGGCGATCATACGGCACGGCGAAATACTCGCCAGCGGCACGCCGCAGGAAGCCATCGGCGAACTCGCAGACTCGATCTGGGAAGCCACCCTGCCGCGCGAACACGTCCCGGCGTTGAAGTCGCGTTTTCGCGTCATCTCTTCGCAGACGTTCGACGGGCAGGCGCGACTCAAAGTGCTCTCGAAGGGCGTGCGACCGGGCGAAGAGTTTGTCGCGGCGACGCCGACGCTCGAAGACTATTATTTTCATCTCGTCAGTCAGACGGGGAGCGCGGCGTGAGATGAGAAATCCTGCGCGCACACCTTTCGGCGTGATCTTTTACACGGAGTTGTTGCTCAACTCGAAGCGCATCGTGCCTTACGCGTTGCTCGTGCTGTTCAGCGCGCATGCGGTGATGTGGTGGGGTTGGAGCGCGGCCGCGAATTACGGCTGGGCGACGAACAGCGACTTCAACATCGTCAGGAATCTTCTGGGCTTCTCTTTTCTATTGGGACTCCCGATCTTCAACGCTGTCATCATGGGCGATCCCGTGATCAGAGATTTCCGCACGGGCGTTGACCCGCTCATCTTTTCCAAGCCGGTCAGACGCGCGCCGTACCTGCTCGGCAAATTCTTCGGCAACTTCTTCGTGCTCGTCTGCTGTCAGGCAGCGTTCGTGCTGACGACGTTCGCGCTGCAATGGTTTCCCAAGTCGAATTTAGTGGTGCAGCCCCCGCGCATCCTCCCCTATTTCAAACACTTCCTTTTTTTCGTCGTCATCTCGCACCTGCTATTAGCCGCCGTCTATTTCACCGTCGGCGCGCTGACGCGAAACGCCAAGATCGTTTATGGCTTGGCCGTCTCTTTCTACCCGCTTTACATCGCCTATCAATTGCTCCTCCTGAAAGTATTGCCCGAGCGCTGGGCTCTCGCGCTCGATCCGATGCTCTTGAGATCGTCCAGCATCCCACCTCATCTTAAGTGGGAGGACGCGAATCTGATCAATCAGATCGTCGTGAGTTATGACGCTGACATGATCGCGAATCGCGCGCTCATGTTGCTCGTCGCCGCCCTGTGCCTGATGATTCTCTACTTTCGCTTTCGCATCGCCGAGCGACCCCGGAATGCCGAGAGTTTCGCCACGCTCGATCTTTCGACAGGCGTTGACAGGCTTTACTACGACGCGGAGAGCGTGCAACAAACTCGCGGCGAGCAATCCGAAAAGCCGTGCGACCGTGAGCAAGCGCAACTCCCGGAGGTCGCGATGGCGGGCGCGGGCGGGCGGGCGAATTTCTACAAATTGATCGCCGCGCTCGGCGTCGAGTTTCGCCTGCTTCGCGCCGAACGCAGCCTCGTCGTGATCATTCCGCTCGCGCTCTTTCTCTCCGTGTTGGAACTCGCTTTCTACGAAGTCCACCCGGATATCTCTTATGAAGTCTCTTATGCGGCGGCTTATGCCAGCAGCGCGGCGAGGTCTCTATTGCTGTTTCTCTTCGGCATCACGGTTTTTTACACGGGCGAAGCGATGCACCGTGATCGCGAAGTGAAGGTTGAGCCGCTTTTGTGGAGCGCGCCCGCTCCGAGTTATGTTTTGTTGCTCTCGAAGTTTCTGGCGACCGTCCTGCTCGGTCTGGCCTTAAGCGCGCTCGTGGCTCTGGTCTCTCTGGCCTTGCAGATTTATAAAGGCCGCGCGCCGTTCGAGATTACGCCGTACCTGTTGGTCTATACGGTGATTCTGGTTCCGAGCGTGATTTTTATCGCGGCGGCGTCCGTGTTGCTGAACGTCGCGTTGCGGGATAAATACCTCGCTTACGCCGTGAGCATCGCCACGGGCGGCGGGCTGTTGTACCTCTATAATCAAGGCTACAATCACTGGCTCTATAATCCGTTGTTGCATCAACGTTGGACTTATGCCGAACTGTCGGGCGCGGCCAACAGCGGAGTGAACATCCTGACGCACAGGGTTTACGTGCTCGCCATCGCCGCGCTGTGTCTCGCGCTCGCGCATCTCTGTTTCGGGCGCAAAGCGTCGAAGGGATTTGGAGCGGGTCGCGGTCTCGGCAGCGCGGGCTGGTCAATTCTGGCGGCAGCCGTTTCCGTCTTCGTCGCCCTCTGTGCGGTCTTTCTCATCATTCAACTTCAGACCTGAGAAAACGCGTGATCACGAAATCAGACGAAAGGACGCGAAAGTGGTTCGCGCCGTTTCGTGTATTTTCGCAGTTCAAATTTTCACACGCGTGAAGTTTTGTCCGTCGCTCGTAATATAATCCAAGTTGCTAGTTATAAGTGGTTGAGAGCAGCTAAGTTATTGATTTTGCTGAAAAGGCTTCTCGGTAAGTCCTCTAAAAGCAAGCCTCGCCGGGGCGCTAAACCTTCTATTTTCAACCTCGGCCACTTCAGCTTCGATAACTAGCAACTTGGATTAATATACTTGAGACGCTTTTTAATTCCGGCAAATGAGATCGTTGTGCAAAGGAAATCGAGATGAAGGCAATTAGAGTTGAAGAGTATGGCGGGGCGGACAAGCTCCTCTACGAAGATGCGGAACAGCCCGCGCCGAAGTCGGGCGAGGCGCTTGTTCGTGTCGAAGCCGTCGGCGTTAATTATATAGACATCTATCACCGCACCGGGCTGTACCAATTGCCGCTTCCCTTCACGCCGGGGTCGGAGGCGGCGGGCACGGTGGAAGCCGTCGGCGCAGACGTGAATGACATACAGGCCGGAGACCGTGTCGCCTACGCGATGGCTTTGGGCGCGTATGCCGAGTACGCGTGCGTCCCGGCGGCGCGGCTCGTGAAAATTCCTGACGGCATTGAGACACAGACGGCGGCGGCAGCGATGCTGCAAGGCATGACGGCTCACTATCTGGTCACTTCGACTTACACGCTCAAGCCCGGCGAGACCGCGCTCGTACATGCCGCAGCCGGTGGCGTCGGGCTGCTGTTGATTCAAATGGCGAAACGAATCGGGGCGCGCGTGTTCGGCACGGTGTCCACGGCGGAGAAGGCCGCACTGGCGCGCGAGGCGGGCGCGGATGAAGTCTTCATCTACACCGAACAGGATTTTCAGGCAGAGACAAAACGCGCGACGGGAGGCACGGGCGTTCAAGTCGTATATGACTCGGTCGGGCAGACGACTTTTATGAAGAGTCTCGACTCGCTCGCGCCGCGCGGGATGCTGGCCTTGTTCGGTCAATCGAGCGGCACCGTCCCGCCCTTCGATGCAGGCTTGCTCGCGCAAAAGGGATCGCTCTTTTTAACCCGACCGAGCCTCGCGCATTACACGCGCACGCGCGAAGAGTTGTTGTGGCGCGCGGGCGAAGTGCTTTCATGGATCGGCGCGGGCGAGTTGAAATTGAGAATCGAGAAGCGATTCACGCTCGGCGAGGCCGCCGAAGCACACAGGCAGCTAGAGGGAAGAGCGACGACCGGAAAAGTCTTGTTGATTCCTTGAGCGTTCGGCTGCTCCGAACAAAAATCGAGCGCAGGCTGAGAATTAAATGCGAGATGCGTCGTGCCCTAATGCTATCTCAGGCCGCCTTACTAACGCTTACTAACGTCATTCATCGCAGGAGAAGCAACGCTTCGCGGTGTGGCTGAAAGGGTCAACTCGACGTTGCCTTGCGGCTGGCCGGTTTGCGTCTCGACTTCGATTGAGATCAACACCTCCAGCGCATTGAAGGGCGAGTCGGACGTGCCGGAGAGAGAGATGGGTTGTCCCTGCAAAAGGGTTGCGGGAAAAGACGCGCCGCTGCGATTCGCGTCTCCTGTCTGAACGCGGGCAGTCCTGTCCGCGCACGCCGCCATGTTCGCGGCGTGCGTCGCCCCGCGCGCGACGTGCCTTCCGGTCGCCTTCACGCCTGCCACGCACAGTTCGCGCAGAAGAAGCGTCGTCCCGTTCGAGTTCGCCGAAGCCGAAAGCGTGTAGCCGACGTTCGAGCGCAGTTGCAGAGGGATACTTAGCCGCCTGCTGCCGCCGCTCGTGCCGGAAGTCGGGATTGAGAGACGAACGGTGTGCTGGTCGAGATTGGTGTAAGTGACGGGCAGCGTGTCGCCGGAAACTTGCGCGCCGGGGGCTATCGAGACAAAGATCGCTTCGCCGACTCGCCCGCCGATGGTGACCGAAGCGGCAGACTGCCCGCACGCTCGCGGGGCGAGCAGGAACGCGAAAGCCAGTGCGATTGAGAGGACGGCAAAAGAGCGCATAAGCAGACGGCAGCCTGTAGGCAATTTCACAGGTGCGTTGACGAACCGGAAAACGCGGCAGGAGTAGGAGCGCGCTTTCCGGTTTCGACAGGCAAATCCAACAACTCGTTTGCCTGATAGAAAGAACGAATCGCGCGCGGTTTCTACAAGAAAAACCTCCGGCGGCTGACAAAACGTCAGGCGACTGACAAAACGTCGGACACGCCTGTCAATCCACACGCGCGCCCCGCCGCGCGCACCACACGGGCGACGAATAACCCTTATATTTCTCCGTCAGATGGAGATTAAATTTCGTCCGCGCGCGGCACGCTGGTTGCCCTGTTGCAATCCGGCGCACTCTCCGTTTGATGGCGAGTAGCTTCCACCGCAAACGAGCAGCGACACGGACGCGCCCTTTCTGTAACTCCCTTCAAGAAACCTCAACGTCGTCGCTTTAAACCGCGCCGCGCCAAGTTCAAAAATCGCGCACACTCTTCTCAGGCCGCCGAATCGCAACAATGGACAATTCAAGCTCAATCAGAACTGCCATTGCTGCCGTGTGCCTCATCTGCCTGCTAGCGACAACCTCTCACGCGCGCCTCGCCGCACGCGCCGCCGCTCTCCCGTCTCACGCAATTGCTCCCCGTCAACCGAAGAGCGAAACGACGCCGACGCCGCCGCAGCGACAGGCCACCGCGATCATCGTGGACGAGCGGATGCTGACGGGGTCGCAGAGTTTCGCGCAGCAGCGCGGCGGCGGTCGCATCTTTCTCCCCGTCGCGAGCATCGCACGCGCGCTCGGCGACGTGATCAATGTTGACGCGGCGAAACGCACGGTGGAAGTGCGTCGTCAAACCGGAGTGGTCGCCAAGTTCGACGCGGGGTTGAATCAAGTCAGCGAGAACAATTCGCTGATCCTCTCCGTGTCGAACGCGGCGGACATCTCCTTCCCGCCGAACGCGGACGAGTTGATGCTGCCCATCGAAATCGTCTCCGCGCTGCTCGACGCGTCAATTCGTCTGGACGAAGCGGCGCACGCCATCCGCATCACGCGCGCGCGGGCGCAAGGGGCGTCCACGGTCAGGACGGGAGCCGGGCGCGCGCCCTTCGAGCTTTACGGGTTGGGCTACGATTACAACCTCAACAGTTATTCCGCCTCTTCGTACCAGAGTTTGACGCTGCGCGCGGATGGCCGCATCGGCGATGGCCGTTTTAGTCTGCTGACGAATTCCAGCACGGGCGGCGCGGGCGCATCTTTCGGCTTGCTGCGAAACGGCTCTTTCACTTACGAGCGTCCGAACGAGCAGCGATTCACGGGCGGCGACTTCGGGACGGGCACCGACTTGCTCTTCATGTCTTCGACGGTGCGCGGCGCGTCGGCGCAGTTGCCCGTCGGCGGCGCGCGGCTGACGCTCTTCGCGGGGCGCGCTATCTCCGGCGTCTCGCAATTGCAGCCGCCGGAGTCTTCCCTGCTTCCAGACGACTTACAGCAGCCCGACTCCGTTCAGCCGCACAAAATTCGCTATGACACGAACGTCTTCGGCGCGGCTGCGACTTTCAATGCGCCGGGCGGCGCGGCGTCGTCGCGCCCCGGCCAGACGCTTTTCTCCGTCGGCATGATTCGCTTCGACGGCGCGGGCAGGAGCGGCGAGATGTTCACGACGAGCGCGCGCTACGCTTCCGCGCGCGGCCGTTTTCAAGGCGACGTTGGCGCGGGACGTTTCAGCGGAGCGCGCCCGGACGGCTCTCGCGCAGACGGCGGCGCGCTCGCCGCAGACCTCTCCGCCTCCTACGACTTGAGCAACCGGCTCACGATTCAGGGTCGCTACGCACACGTCGGCGCAAACTTTCTCGGCACGCAGGCGGGTCTGCACGAACCCGTCCGCGCGGCTTCGGGCGGCGCAACGTGGCGTCCGGCAGACTGGCTCGCGGCATCCTTCACGGGCAGTTTTGCCACGCGCACGCAAACCGGCTCGCTTCCGCGACAGCGCGAACGCTTCCTCACGACTACTCTCAACCTCACGCCGCGCGGCGCGTGGCCGACAGTCTTTTTCTCGCACACCGCGAGCCGCGCGACGAAAGCGAGCGGCGCGTACACGCTCTTCAACGCGTCGAAGGATTTTTCCGGCGGGCGTCTGTTTCTGAATGCGACGCGGATTAAATCTTTCGGCGCGGCTTTTCTGAGCGCGCAGGTCGGCGCAAACGTGCGCGTGGGCGAAGCGGGCGCGCTCGGTTTGAGCCAGTCGTTTGGAAGTCGCGGCGCGCTCGGCGGCGCAGTTGATTGGAACGGCCAGTCATTTCTCGTCAAGCGCGTCAGTTTCGGCGCGGGTCTCAACTATCAACGCATGGCGGGCGCACACGTCAACACCGCCGGGCGCGTCTTCTCTACCGTCCGTTTGCCGAGAGAGAGCACAGTCCAGTTCACTTACCTGCAAGGGCAGACGGGGGCGCAAATTCTCTTCAGCCTGCGCGGCACGCTCCTGCGCACGCGCAAATCCGAATCGTCGATCAACGCGCCGGTCGCCGAACTCGATTCGTATGGCGCGTTCTACGGTCGCGTCTATCAGGACATGAACCTCGACGGGCAATTCGAGCCGGGACTCGACAAGCCGCAGGCGAACGTCAAAATCCGCGTGGACGGCAACCGCTACGTCGTCTCGGACGAGAGCGGTCGTTACCGTGTTGATAATATCCGCGCGGGCGAACACGCCATCACACTCGATCTCTTATCGGTGCGCGCAGACCTGACGCTCTTAGACGGAGCGCAGCAAGCGGCCAGCCTCTTGCCGGGGCGCGACTCAATCGTCGACTTCCGGCTCGTCCGCACCGGGCGCATCACCGGACTCGTCTGGCTCGACCTGAACGGCAACAATCAACTCGACGCAGGCGAGCAGCCGCTCGCAGGCGTGCGCATCGTGACGGGCAGCAGCCGCGACACGCTCACGGACGACAACGGCGTCTTCGTCATCGGCGACCTCCCGCCCGGCGAGCATGTCGTGCTGATTGACGAAAAGACCCTGCCGGAGAAGACCGTCTCCGCCAAAGGCACGCTCACGGCGAAAGTCGTCGCCGGAAGCGAAACCGGCAACCTCAACTTCCCCGTCACACCCGCCG
>DASYMM010000650.1:0-3754 GCA_036009085.1 Pyrinomonadaceae bacterium
GCAAACTCTCGGGTAAGATTGTCAACCAGATCATTAACCGAGAGTTTGCCGCGCGGGTCGTACCAGTTGTAAATCCAGTTCATCATGCCGAAGAGAGCGTAGGTTGCGACGGTGAGGTCGAGTTTCTGCGCCCCGTTGCTGTGGCCTTCGCGTGCGCCCTGCGCCTGTTGCACTTCCGACAGAATGCGTCGGACGAGGCGCGTGTATTGCTGTTTGCGCCCGGTGACGTGCGCGTGCATTTCGCCCGCGAGCGAGTCGGCTTCGTGCGAGAGCACTTTCATCTCGGCCATGTTGGCGGCGAAGAACGAGAGGTGGTTTTCGATGACGAGCCGGAGTTTCGCGACCGCATCGGTCGTCTCACGCAGGCGTTCAAGCAGACGTGTGTGGACGCGCCCGAAACAGTTGTCTTGAATGAGGAAGAGCAGTTCTTCTTTCGACTTGCAGTAGTAGTAAAGCCCCGCGAGGCTCACCTCCGTCTCGCGCGCGATGTCGCGCATAGAGGTCGAATGATAGCCCTTCTCGGCGAAGATGCGCGCGCTCGTGCGCAGGATGAACTCCAGCTTTTGATCGTAACGCGAGAAGTCTGTGGAAAGATTAGCGGCCATAAAAGAAACGACGAAGGAGGAACGCGGAACGATGAACAAAAGAGAAAAGCTATTGCTTTCATTCATCGTTCATCGTTCCGCGCTCCTCCTTTGTTTTAGAGTCTCACGTACTCGAACTCGAACGGCTTGCCTTTGATCCCGGCGGCGGGCGGCGCGATCCAGTTGGCGATCTTGCCGGGTTCGGTGACGGGATGCATGAGGCTGCGGACGAACTCGCGGTCGGCGAGCGAAGGCAGCCATTCGCCACGGCGTCGTTCAAACTCTTCCGCGCCGATGAGATTGCCTTGAACGTCGAAGGTGTGTCCGGCGAACTCGCCGACGTGGCGGTGGAAGCGCGTGCTCGGCAGGTAGAGCGCGGCGTCAACGCCTTCGTCTCTGAGGAATTTGTTCCAGCGCGTCATCGCGCGCTCGCAATCTTTGACGTACTCGCCGCGCAGGACTTCGTTCAAGGCGTTACGCAGCGGCACTTCGCGCTGCTTGAGCCCTCCGTCTTCGACGACGGTGAGCATGAAGTTTTCGTTCGCGGCGGTGTGCTCCGTGTAGTTGTCCTGCTCTTTGAAGCGGCCTTTAAGACCGGCGGCGAAAAAGTCTGCGGAGTTGGAACTGATCTCGCCGCCGAAGAGATCGAGCGAATAGGAGAACCAGAAATTGATGTAGCGTTGCAGGATGTCGAGCGGGATCGCGCCGAGTTCGCGCACGTCCGCCTGCGGATTCTCGCGCATCAACTGCGCCGTGCGTTTGACGACGCGCCCGACGCCCGTTTCGCCGACGAAGAGGTGATGCGCTTCTTCCGTCAACATAAATTGACAGGTGCGCGCGAGCGGCTCGAAGCCGGATTCGGCGAGCGCGGCGAGTTGGAACTTGCCGTCGCGGTCTGTGAACATCGTGAAACAGAAAAAGTTGAGCCAGTCGTCGCACGGCTGGTTGAAGGCTTCGAGGATGCGCGGCTTATCGGGGTTGCCGCTGCGGCGTTGCAGCAGTTCGTCCGCCTCGTCGCGCCCGTCCTGCCCGAAGTAGCGTTGGAGCAGATAGACCATCGCCCACAGGTGCCGCCCTTCCTCGACGTTCACTTGAAAGAGATTGCGCAGGTCGTAGAGCGAAGGGCAGGTCTTGCCGAGTTCGCGTTGCTGTTCGACGGAGGCGGGTTCAGTGTCGCCCTGCGTGACGATGATGCGGCGCAAGGCGTTGCGAAACTCGCCGGGCACTTCCTGATAGACGGGCATCCCGTAGTTGTCGCCGAAGCCGACTCTGGCGTTCGGGTCGGCGGGCTTCAAAAAGATGCCCCAGCGATAATCGGGCATCTTGATGTAGTCGAAGTTCGCCCAACCATCTGCATCCACGCTGATGGCCGTGCGCAGGTAGACTTCCTTGTCCTGAAAACCGTCCGGCCCCATCTCGCGCCACCAATCCAGATAATTCGGCAGCCACTTCTCCAACGCGCGTTGGAGCCGCTTGTCCTCCGACAAGTTAACGTTATTCGGAATGCGTTCGTATAAGTTCATGCTCATGGATCAACCTCTATGAAGTTTCAGGTTTCAAGTTTCAGGTTAAAACTAAAACCTCTGACTTGAAAATTGAAACCCGGAACTTGAAACTATGTTCTCTTATAATCGAATTGCGCCTGTGTCGGTTTGCCGTAGTTGGTCAGTGCGCCTTGCGGCCCGACGGCGTTGGGGCGTTGGAAAATCCAGTTTTGCCACGCGGTCAGGCGTCCGTAAATTTTGGTGTCCATCGTCTCAGGCCCGGCGAAACGAAGCGAGGCTTCCATGCCGGTCAAGGCGTCCGGCGAGAGCGACGTGCGCTCTTCGATGTCCACACGAATCTTGTCTTCCCAGTCGAGATCGTCGGGCGCGTAGGTGACGAGTCCGGCTTCCTCCGCGGCTTCGGCGTCGAACAAGCCTTCGTGTGCGAGCACCGTTTCGGCCTGTTCGGGCGCGGCGAGGAAACGCGACCCGAGCCGCGACAACCCGTTCGACATCGGGAGCGCGCCCGCGTTGAACTCGCTCGTCGCTACTTCGACCTGCGCTTCCGGGTCGTTCAGCATGTAGGTGCGGTCTGCCGAGAGCGCGAGTTCGAGCAAATTTCCGGCGAAGCAACTGCCCGGCTCGATGAGCGCGAAGAAACTCTTCGCCGTGAGGTCGAGGCGACGCAGCACGCGCGCCATGTGCAGGATGATCTCGCGGACGAGCCAGTGATCTCTGTGGGCGAGAAGCGTGCGGTCAACTGCCAGCACGTTTTCAATTTTGCCTTCGGTGTGCAGGCAGACGAGGCCGATCTCCAATTCGTTCATGCGCAGGTGCAGGAGCGCGTCGTCGAGTTCGCGATAGGCTTGGAGCGGCCAGTAGGCGTCGCCGAGTTGTTCGATCTCTTCGACGGTTGTGGGCTGTTCGCCCTGCGGCGCGCGCACGGTCAAATCTGCGTAACGCTTCTCGCGGTTCAATTTCACGCTGACGTATTTGTACTCGCGCCCGTCGCCCGTCGCTTCAACTTGCAGCGGGTTGAGTTTGATCCCTGAGACCTTCGCCTTCGCGCCGTCGGGTTTGACGAGACTTTGCACGTGAGCGTCAATCGCTTCCTGAAACTTGCTCGTCGGGAAATAGCCGTCAATCAAGTTCCACTCTTTCGCGCGCTTGCCCTTAAGACCCTCGGCGAGCGTGGAGAAAACGTCTGCGCGGTCGCGTCGAATCTTGCGCTTGTCAACGAGGCGCGTGAGTCCGCCCGTGCCGGGCAGCACGCCGAGCAAGGGAACTTCCGGCAAAGAGACTGCGGAGTTGCCGTCGTCAACGAGATAGATTTCGTCGCAGGCGATGGCGAGTTCGTAGCCGCCGCCGGAGGCCGTGCCGTTCAAAGCGGCGACGTAGCGTTGGCCGGAGTTGGCCGAAGCGTCTTCGATAGCGCAACGCGTCTCGTTGGTGAACTTGCAGAAGTTGACCTTGAAGGCGTGCGATGAAGTGCCGAGCATGTAGATGTTCGCGCCCGCACAAAAAATGCGCGGCTTGAGGCTCGTGACGACCACGACCTGCACTTCCGGGTGCTCGAAGCGCAAGCGACTGACGGCGTCTGCCAGTTAGATGTCAACTCCGAGGTCGTAGGAGTTGAGCTTCAATTTATAGCCGTCGGCGAGCGTCTCATCCTCCTGCACGTCCATC
>DASYMM010000651.1:0-12819 GCA_036009085.1 Pyrinomonadaceae bacterium
AGCGGCACGGGCGCACGCCTCGTCGTCACAGACTCGACGGGGCGCAGACAGACTTTCGACGCGACCAACTCCGGCAGCTATCTCTCTTCGAGCGACCCGCGCCTCCTCGTCGGACTCGGCGCGGCGACCGGCGTGGCGAGCATCGAGATTCGCTGGCCGAGCGGGCTGCGACAGACGCTCGCGAAGCCGGAGATTGATCGCTATCTGGTCATCACCGAACGTTGAGGCGAGATGGCATGAACACTGCGAAGAACGCCGCCGATTGAGGCTCAGGCATTTTTGTTGTGAGAGAAGAAACGCTTAAAGATTTATTCATCATGTCATTCATTGCGGGCAGCGTATTGCTGGCGGGCGGGAGCCTCGGTCTTATCGCGTTCAGATTTGGCAAGAAGACAATGATGCGCGTTGTTCTGTCGGTGGCGAGCGGCTTGAGCTTTATCTTTTTAACTATCTTCGGCTATTCGTTGCTCGGCAATTTCTATGACCCGCTCCGCAATGAAATCTGGGCGCACCATTTCCTTTTATGGTTGCTCGCCTGGCCGCTACTTATCTTCAAGCATATTTTTCCGCCGCCGTCCGGCGCCATGTTAGCGACTCTCATAACCGATATTGTTATCTATTCTCTGCCCGCTTACGTCTACCTGTTAAGGCGCGGGAAAGAAGTTAAGCCACTCGAAGCGCGAGCAGCGCCGCTAAAAATAGCTTGACCTCCGGCAGCACAGGTCTTCGTACTTTGACACGCGACTGGCTGACTCGCTATTTTGTTTACTCATTCGCCGACCTCCAAAGCCACGCTTGAATTTTCCGTTAAGCCGAAAAGATAAAATCCATGTTTTATAAAACTTCAACGCGCTCCCGTCACGTCCATCGGTCGTTGCCCTCGCTCGCGCTCTCCGTACTGCTCCTGCTCCACGCGTCGCTCTTCGCGCAAACTCCCACGCAGACGCCGCAACCGCAGCAAGGCATGGGCGGCAACGCGACTGGCGAAGCGCGCACCTACGCGTCGAAGCGCACGGTGAACGTCACAGACCCGAAAGCGCCCGTCGTCTATGAAGACGTGACGGCCAAGACCGCGCTCGCCGCCTTTCGCCATCGCGCGGGCAGCGCGGCGAAAGATTACATCCTCGACACGCCTTCGGGCGGCGTCGCCGTCTTCGATTACGACAACGATGCGCGCCCCGACATCTATCTCTTGAACGGCTCCACCTTCGCCGCGCTCGCGGGCAAGGAACGCCCCCCGCGCGCCGCGCTCTATCGAAATTTAGGCAACTGGAAATTCGAGGACGTGACGGATAAGGCGGGCGTCGCCAACGAGCGTTGGGGCTTCGGCGTCGCCGTCGGCGACTACGACAACGACGGGCGACCGGACATGTACGTCTCGAACTACGGCACGTCGCGTCTCTATCGCAACAACGGCAACGGCACGTTTACGGACGTGGCCGACAAACTCGGCGTCGCGCGCAAGGGTTGGTCAACCGGCGCGACCTTCGGCGATTACGACCGCGACGGGCGGCTCGATCTCTTCGTCCCCGGCTACGTCGAGTTTGATGTCAAGAATCTGCCGCCGAGTCCGTCGGACGCGGGCAAGCCCGGCGGCGTCGGGCAGAACTTCTGCCAGTTTCGCGGCGTGCCCGTCATGTGCGGGCCGCGCGGACTCAAAGGCGAAGGCGACACGCTCTATCATCAAAAGGCCGACGGCACGTTTGAAGACGTGAGCGCGAAGACCGGCACGAACGACCCGCAGGGCTACTACGGCTTCTCCTCCGCCTTCGTCCACGCGAACGAAGACGATCTGCTCGACCTCATCGTCGTCAACGACTCCACGCCGAAGCAACTCTACATCAACAAAGGCGGCGGCACGTTTGAAGAGGTCGGCTACGAGTCGGGCGTCGCCCTGAACGAAAACGGGCGCGAGCAAGCAGGGATGGGTTTGGCAGTCGGCGATTACGACAACGACGGGCGCGTGGATTTCTACATCACGAATTTTTCCGACGACTCGAACACGCTCTACCACAACGACGGCGAAGGCAACTTCACCGACGTGACGTTTCAGGCGGGCTTGGGCGAGCCGACGATTCCCTTCCTCGGTTGGGGCACCTCGTTTCTGGACTACGATAACGACGGCTGGAAGGATGTCTTCGTCGCCAACGGCCACGTCTATCCGTCGGTTGACCAACACTTGTGGGGCACGAGTTGGGCGCAGCAGGCGTTGCTCTTCCGCAACATCCCAAATCCGCGCAACACGAAACAGGAGGCAAACGAACGCGTCTTCGAGCGCGTCGGGGCTGCGCCGGGGAGCGGACTTGCGACGGCCTTCTCCGCGCGCGGCCTCGCCATCGCAGACCTCGACGGCGACGGGCGGCTCGACGCCGTGCTCAACAACTGCGACGCCCCGCCCACCGTCCTTCGCAACGTTACAGACACGAAGAACCACTGGCTCATCCTGCGTCTCGTCGGCGACACGTCGAAGAAGAACCCGCGCGATGCGACGGGCGCGCTCGTCTATGCGACCATCGGCACGACGCGCCAACGCCTCGATGCTATCAGCGGCGCGGGCTACGCCTCGCAAAACGATCCGTGCCTCCACCTCGGACTCGGCGCGGCCACCAAACTCGACAAACTCGAAGTGCGCTGGCCTGACGGCACGCTCGAAACCGTCGGCGTCCCCGGCATTGATCGCGTCCTGACGATCACGCAGGGCAAAGGCGCGAAGTAATTTCCGTGAAACCCGTCTTCACAGCTGCGGATGCTTCGGACGCGGAACTGCTCGTCGAGTTGATGCGCGAGTTTTACGCCTGCGAGCATTTGGAGTTTGACGAGCGGACGGCGCGCGCGGCGTTAGAGCAGATTTTGCGCGACCGCCGGTTCGGGGTCATTCAGTTGATCCGCGTGGACGGCGCGGCGGCGGGTTATCTGGTGCTCACCTTCGGCTTCAGTCTGGAGTTTGGCGGGCGCGACGCGCTCGTTGACGAACTCTACCTGCGCGAGAATTTTCGCGGGCACGGGCTAGGGAAAGCGAGCCTTGTGTTGGCCGAGTCGGTCTGCCGCGAAGAAGGAATCCGCGCGCTCCATCTCGAAGTGGACAGGGTGAACACGCGGGCGCAAGCGCTGTACCGTCAAGCGGGCTTTCGCGACCATGATCGCTACCTGCTGACAAAGTGGTTATAACGCGCTGGAAGTTGGAGCGGCTAAAAAACCTTCACCACCGCAGACACAGAGGACACGGAGGACGCACAAAGATCAATCAACTCTCTGTGCGTCCTCTGTGTCTCTGTGGTGAGTCTTAATTCTTACTTACACCGGCTGCGAGATACGCTTCCGCTGCTTCGAGCGCGGCGTCGCGCCCTTGTCGCAAATCCGAGATCGTGAGCGGCGTCGTTTGATCGGGTATGACGCCCGTGCCTTCCGCGTTGCGCCCGGCGGGCGAGATGTAGGCGCGGATGCTGACGCGCAGTTCACCGCCGCCTTTCACCTTCTGCACAATTTGATTGAGCGTCGCCCCGTTCGATTGCCTGCCGACGACAAAGGCGCGCCCGCTCTCCTGCATGAAGATCGTAAAACTTTCCGACGCGCTCGCCGAGCGTTCGTCAATCAGAATCACGACGGGTTGTTTGTAGACGTGCGCGGGGGCGTGTGTCGAGTAGCGGTCGAGCGCGCCGTCGCGCCGCCGGAAGCCGCCGTAGTAAGTGGGCGCGGCGAAAAAGTTGCTGGCGATGTTGAGCAGCACGTCCGTCTGCCCGCCGCCGTTCGCGCGCAGGTCTATGACGAGTCCGGGCGTGTCTGACAGTTTCGCCAACTCTTCGTCGAAACGCTTGTCTGCGGGCGGAATCCAGCTATCGAATTTGATGTAGCCGAAGCCGGACGCGAGGCGGCGGGCGACGACGTGCGGCGGAGGCGTCTGCGGCGTGAGTTCCGGCTGGACGGTGAACTCTTGGCCGTCCAGATTCGTGAAGCCGAGCGTGCGCGGCAGCGGCATGAACTGTCCGTAGAGCACCGCCCGGTGCATCAAATTTTTCATCGAGCGTTCGGAAGACGCGCCGGGAAAGACCGCGCGAATCTCTCGATAGACTTCTTCAACCGGCCTCCCGTTGACGGTACGCAAGATCATCCCCGGCTTGACGCCTGCACGCGACGCGCCCGAATCCGCTTCCACTTCCTGAACGACCGTCTGCCCTTCCACCTCCGCGAGCATCAAGCCAAGCGTCCCGCCTCCGTCGCCGCGCGGCGCGTCCTTGCCCGCGTCCTCTGCGGCGGGTGGCGGCGGTGGACCGTTGAAACGCGTGTGGTCGTCGCGCAGTTCGGCGAGCATCAATTCAAACTGCGCGTAGAACTCCTGATCGTTTGTCGCCGCCTCCATGCGCGGCCGGTAACGCTCGCGCACCGCCGCCCAGTCAACGCCGTGAAACGCGGGGTCGTAATATTTCTCGTTGACGGTGCGCCACACGAACTCAAAAATCTCCATGCGGTCGGACGGCGACAAAGTATTCGTTGCACGCGCCGCTTCAACCTTCGACGCGGGCGCGGGCGCGGGCGTGCGCGTCAATTGACACGACGACAGCAGCGCGCCGGACGCAACCGCTATCGACAACTTTGCCGCAAGCGACGCGCGAAAGGAAATTAGCTTCTGGCTCAACCCCACCTCATATTTTTAACGTCATGATTTACAGCCGAGGGCAAACGTAAGGAACTCTCTGTGCGTCCTCCGTGTGCTCTGTGTCTGCGGTGGTGAGTGTCTTAAAGAAGCATTCACCACCGCAGACACAGAGCACACGGAGGGGGCACAGAGAAAACGTCAGGCGTCGTGCGGAAGTTCGCTTGCGCCGCAATTTCGTCGTACGCCGCGCGCGGGTTTTTAGTTTTAGCTTTTGTTGAGTTGTTTCGTCAGGCCGAGGCGACGGAGGCGAACTTGCGCGCGAGCACGAGGCTGATCGCGCCCATGAGCGTGGGATGATCGCCGAGGATGGAGGGCATGATGCGCGCCGAGGGCAGACCGCGACGCACGCTGCGTTCGATGGTTTGGCTGAGAGCCTCTGCGACGAGCGGCCACGCGCGCGCGATCACGCCGCCCACGACGACCGCTTCGGGGCTGAGTCCGACGATCAGGTTGGAGATGCCGATGCCGAGATAGTGTGCGGTTTCGTTGAGGGCGCGTATGGCGCGCGACTCGCCCGCGAGCGCGCGATCCACCACTTGCGCGAAATCAATTTGCCCGCCGCCCTCCACGCTCCCCGCGCCGTCGTCTTGCAGGTAGCGCGCGACCGCCGCGCGCCCCGACGCGAAGGCTTCCCAACAATCATGATTGCCGCAAGAGCAGGCCACAGGCGCGCGCTCGCCCACGATCATGTGGCCGAACTCGCCCGCCCCGCCGCGCTCGCCCCTGTAGATTTGCCCGTCTACGACGATCCCCGTGCCGATGCCTTCGGCCACGAGCACCATGATGAAGTCGCGCGCCCCGTGCAACTCCTGCCGCCCGAACCAGAGCGCGGCCAGCGCCGCCGCGTTCGCGTCGTTGTCTACGATCACGTCGAGTCCGGTCGCGCCGGAAATCTCTGCGGCAATCGGCCAGTCGCGCCAGTTGAACCAGGGGATATAGACCGCGCGCCCGCTGTCCGGGTCAACGAGGCCGGGCAGACTCACGCCCACGCCTTCGATCTTTCGCTCGCCAGCTTTCGCCGCCAGACGCCGCACGCTCTCGATCACGCGCGCGTACAACTGCTCCGGCTGTTCGATGTGCGGAAACTCTTCGCGTTCGAGGACGCGCCCGCCGAGATCGCTCGTCGCAATCGTGGTGCAGGTCGGCGTGATGTCCACGCCGATTGCCATCGCGCCCGCCGCGCGCAGGCGCAGGAGCGTCGGCCTGCGCCCGCCCGTAGATTCACCCTCGCCGATCTCTTCGATCAGCCCGTCCGATTTCAAATCTTCGACGATGGTGGAGACGGTCGAACGCTGCAAAGCCGTCTCCCGCGCGATCTCTGCGCGCGAAATCGGCTCGCGGTCGCGCACGTAGTTGAGCACGATCTGCCGGTTGATGTCGCGGATGGTGCTCGAACGCGCAACCTGCACTTTTTTCAGATCAATGCGTCGCATGAATCAATTGGAGCAACTTACGTTTGAACCCTTCCGTTCGCGGGTGTGCAAGGTTTCGGGCGGCGCGTCCGCTGCGAGCGGCGGAGTCGACCGCCGTGGCAGGCGCGAACTATCTTGTAGTGGTTTGTCCGGCGCGCGTCAACTTATTTCCGTTTTCGCCCGGCGGGCGCGGCGCGTCGAAAGTTCATCTGCGTGGAACAAACGGCCACGGTCCGGCGTGTCAATCACGCGGTAAAATTCTTATCAACGCTTTCACGCACAGGCAAGTAGTGATAGTTGTGTGGGGCGCGCGAGAGAGATTATAGATGGCAACTGAGACGGCACATTTGACAGCGTTGATGACGGCGATGATGGCGGCTGACGACTTCGAGACGCCGCTCGACACGACCGTAGCCGACAACGCGCGCGAACACTTCGCGCTCCTCGTCGCACGCGCCCGTGCGGGCGACGCGGCGGCCTTCGAGCGAATCATGCTCGACACGGAGCGCAAGGTAGTGGCAACCGCATGGCGCATGCTCGGCAACCGCGAAGACGCGCGCGACGCGGCACAGGAAGTTTACCTGCGCGTCTATAAATACCTCGACCGCTTCAAGCCCGAACAGGATTTCAACGGCTGGCTCTATCGCATCACGATCAACGTCTGTCGCGATGCGGCGCGCAAGCGGCGCGGGGCGACAAGCGGCGGCGGCGTCGGTAGCGGCGGCGAATTTTTTGCCGCACGGATGGACGAAGGCGAACGCGCTGCGACGCCGGAGCGTGTGTCGCCTGACACGAACGCGGAAGAGAACGCCATCCGCGCGCAGCAACGCTCGATGTTGATGAGCGCGCTTGAGACTCTGCCCGAAAAAGAACGCGCCGCGCTCGTCCTGCGCGATCTGGAAGGCTTGACGACGGAAGAGGTGGCGCGCGTGCTGCGTTCGCGTCCCGTCACGGTGCGCTCGCAGATCAGTTCGGCGCGCACGAAGCTCAAAATTCATTGTGCCCGCTTGCTCAACAAAGGAGGGCGAACCGCTTGAAGTCTATGAGATGCACACGCGTCGAAAAATTTCTGCCGCTCTACGTCGCGGGCGATCTCGCCGGACGACGCGCCGAACGCCACGTCGCACGACATCTGGCAACGTGCGAAAGATGTCGCGGGTTAGCGGAAGAGTACGACGCGAGCCGCGACTTTGTGCGCGCCGCCGCCGGAACGCTCCCGCCCGATTTCGACGACGCGTTCTACGCTGGAATCAGACGCTCCGTGCTCGCCGAGATCAAACGCGAACACACGCGGCTCGCACCACCGTCGCCCACGTTTGCCGGGTTCGCCTCTCTCTTCAACCCGCGCTTCGCCTACGCCGCGTCCGTAGCCTTGCTCTTGATCGCAATCGCCGCGCTCTCGCTGCAAAGTTATGTCGGTCGTAAATCTGAGATCGCCGGGGCGACCGGCGGACACACCGGGACACCGGCAGCAACGACTGTCTCAATCAAGACGACGGCAAGGGGCGATGGACGAACTGTTGCGCCGGTCGAGAAGACGTTAGCGGCAACCGCGAGCAAAGAATCACGGCAGACGGCGAAGCCTCTATCTTTGAAGCGACGCGCAGGCGGCAGCGGCAACGCGCAGGATGAGACGCAGCGAAGCCTTAACTTTGCGAACAACGCGCCTGTCCGCGCCAGACGAAATCCGCTCGCGCCGTCTGTCGCCGCGCCTGGCGAGCACACGGAACAGATCGCGAGTAGTGGCGGCAGTAGCGGCGACGGCACGACAAACGCCGCGCCGGAAGTCTCTCGCATCGAGATTCAAACGTCCGACCCCAACATACGCATCATCTGGCTCTCGCCGGGGCCGGACGCCGATGCGGCGCAACCTTTGAAGTAGAAAGTTCAAACGTCAATTCGACAGTCAACAGGAGAGATTATGTTTTCATACAGACTCAAAATCGTCGTCATTCTCGCGCTCGTGTTCAGTTTCACGTCCATGGCTTCGGCGCAGGAAGCGAGCACGCCGCAGCCAACCCCGGTGCCTGACAATTACGTCACGCACACCAGTTTCAAAAACCGCGTCTTTGAAGTGAAGAACCGTGATCCTGAGTCGCTCATTGCGGTGCTGCGCCTGTTGACGAGCGGCTTCAAGGGCGCGCAGGTCTCTGCGAATCGCGCCTTCAAAACGATCACCGTGCGCGACTTCCCCGAAAATATCACGTCCATCGAAGAGGCTCTCAGGCGACTCGACACGCCCGAAGCGCCGCGCCCCGAAATCGAGTTTCGCATGCACGTGCTCATCGCCTCGAACGCGGCGGGCGGCGCGAATCAATACCCGGCTGACCTGCGCGACGCCGTCGGCCAGTTGCAAACGACGCTCAACTTCAAAAGTTATTACCTGCTAACCTCGATCATCCAGCGCGCCAAGGATCGCCCCGACTACGCGCCCGCCATCATTCAGGGCGAAGGCGTCGCGCAACTCATCCTGCCGGGCGAGAATGGAGTGCGCGAGTATAGCTACAACTTCCAGGCCAACTCGCTGATGCTGAACACAACCACGGCAGGCACGACGA
Organism: Pyrinomonadaceae bacterium; assembly: GCA_036009085.1. Lineage (GTDB taxonomy): Bacteria > Acidobacteriota > Blastocatellia > Pyrinomonadales > Pyrinomonadaceae > JAIVJZ01. Next base: position 8,625 of record DASYMM010000651.1, read on the forward strand.
CCGTGCAACTCGGCAACTTCCGCTTTCGGCTCGACGGCGGCGAGTCAGGCGGCAGAGCCGTCATCAGCAGCGACGTGGGCGTGCGCGACGGCGAAAAAGTCATAGTCGGCACCGCCGGACTCAAAGACAAAGCACTCATCCTCGTGCTGACGGCAAGACTCATCAAGTAATTGCGGAATGCGGAATGCGGATTAGAAAAAGCCGGATCGCCTTTGTGGACGATCCGGCTTTTTAATCCGCATTCCGCATTCCGCATTATCGAAGTATCGGGTGTGCGCCGCTGCGCGCGTGGTCGGAGGTTTCCTGAAAGCGGCGGCGGTCGTTGTGATAGAGGATGAGGTGTTCGCCTTCGTAGCGGACGACGTTCTGCATGCGCTGCCAGTCGCGTTCGTGCTCGGCGATGACGAGCGCGGCGGGGCTGTAGGAAGAGACCATCCCGGCAGCGTAGATTTGGCCGCCGCGTTCATAGACGGTGCCCGCGTAGCCGCCCGCAGCGAAAGCCATGTCGGGCGAGTAGGCTCCGGTGCTGTCGCGCGTGCGGTCGGCGCGTGCGATGAAGACGATGTAGTCGCTGTAGTTCAGACCGGCGCGGTAGTTGTTGCGTCGCGCGGCGTCGAAGAGGTCGGCCAGCCCGTCGTCAATCGCGCGCAGGGCTTCGGCGCGCGGGCGATTAACCGAGAGGACGCGTGCGCCGCGCGGCGTCTGCGTAGAAAAATTGAAACGATCTCCCGTGTAAGACTCTGCGCGGGCGACCGTGCCTCTGTCCACGCTCGCGGGTTGTTGCGGCGCGGGCATCCGACGCGCTCTCATGCGCTGCGCGCTCGCGGTATCCAGCGCGCCTTCGCCGAAGAGCGCGGCGGCGCAGATGAGCGCGGCGGCAAGGCTCAACAGCGTCAGCCTCGTGCGCGTGTGTGTGTTCGTCTTCGTCTGCTTCATCTTTTTAGTCCCCGTATGATGTCGTAAAAATTTGATGCCCGCCCAAGAATGCCGGACGTTTCGGTCGCCGGCGTTTTTGAGGGGGCATCAGTTGTGTTGAAGAATTGGTCGAACTATTTTCGGGCGGCGCGCTCCTCTGAGTTTTCTACGCGACCAGCAACGCCCTCTTGCGTCGAACCTGAACGAAAAGCGCAGAGGCCGTCGGGCTTTAGGGCTTGTCCCTTTTGTTGTCCTTCGGCTTGTCGTTGCGCTGCTCGCGGCGCGGCTCCTCCCTTTTAGGCTCCTTGTCTTTCTTGTCGAAGACCTTCGGGTCTTTCGGAGCATCACGCCTGTCGCGCTGCGGCTCGACGGCCAGCATGCTGGACGCGAGCGCCGCGAAGATCAAAGCGGACGCCAAAATTTTCTGCAAATGTTTCATAACTAAAACTCTTCGCCTCCTCATGTACTTGTTTGTGCCGAGGATGCGCATGGGAGGGAGAAGAGAGACGCGCATTCGTCTCACTTCAATATCTGAGCAAGATGGATGCCACACAGGGCGCGGCGGCATCCTATTGCTTTCACAGTCCATAGTTTACCGCGTTACACCGAAAGGCGCACGCTTTCCGTTGCAACTCACACGGTATCGTGTAAGGAAAAGGCAAGGAAAAATCACGACTCAACCCTTCGCGCCTTAAGTCCTGACTTTGATGCCTCCAGCGCGAACGGTTTCACGCCGGAGGCGCAAAGAAGTAAAACGTAAGGCGCAGAGGAGACTTGGGAGGCGTTCTTAGCCTTTCCATGTCTCCTATTTTCTGACGAGCGCGCGTGCGCTGCCGACGTTGCCGCTGGCGTCGAAGCCTCGTAGGGAGATGGTGTGTTCGCCCGCGCCCGTGAGCGGGAGGTCGAGCGCGAAGGTTTCGCGCGGGCTGTCTGCGATGCCGTCTTCGGGAAAGACCGCGCGCCAAGCCCCGCCGTCAACGCTCACGTCCGCGCGGCGCACACGCCCGCGCGCGTCCTCCACCACGAAACTCACGCGCACGCGCTCCGAGCCAGCCACAGGCACAGGCTCGCCCGTCGCGCGCACGGTCGGCGCGGTGTTATCAACTTCGACGGGTTCGCTCAAACGTTCACCTGAAAGCGCGGCTCCGATGGAGTTTTCCGGCGCGTCCGTCGCCACGACTTTGAAGATGTAGCGACCGTCGCCGAGCGCCGCGCCGTCAACCGTATAAAAGTTGTCGCGCAGTTTCTCCTTCAACAGGTGAAACGCGCTCTCGCTCTGCGCGCGATAATAGACTGCGTATTCGAGCGTGTCGCCGTTGCGATCCTCGGCCTGCCATTGCAGCCCGACCGCGCCTCTCTGGAACGCGCGGCGCGGCGGCACCTGCGGCACGGGGCTAATCAGCGACGGGTCGAAACCGGAGGCCTCGACGTTCGGATCAACTTGAATTTGAATCGCGGCCAACAGAGCGATGCCCGTGGGCAGTGTCGTGATCGAAAGAATCTCCGGCGCGACGTTGCGCGGGAGATATGCGAGGCTCACGTCTTCGATGCGCGTCTCGCCGCCCGCGCCGCTTGCTCCGCTCGCCGAGGGAGCGCGCAGCACCGCGCGCCACTGGATGAAACGCGCACGCGGGCTTGAGACCTGCGCGCCCGCAGGGTCGCGGTAAGGCGCGCTCCATTCGCTCCACGTCATGTCGGGTCGCTCGGTGTTACCGGTGCGCGTCTGCAACTCGACCGCGCCCTGCCCGCGCCACCAGATGCGCCCCCACGCCGCGACCACCTTCGCATCGCGCACGGGCGACTCATAAGTGCCTTCGACGACCGGCTCGGCCGCGAAGCGAAACAGTTTCCCCTGATTGCTCGACGCGGCGAACGCCTCGCGCCCGCGCACGACGAACGAAGAGATTTGATCTTCGGTTGATTGAATCAGAAGCGTATCGCGCCCGTCGTCCGTCACGGAATAGATGCGTCCCTTGTCGCTCGTGCCGATGAGGACGCTGCCGCCCTGCGGCGCGGGCGCGACGGCAAAGGCCGTCACCTGTCCCGAACTCCACAACACGTCCGTCCCGCCGTCGGGCAGGATGCGGAAGACCGCGCTGCGTGCGTTCGCCAGTTCGTTGCGGCTGCGCGCGGCAGGCGGCGCGGCGTTCTGGAACGGCGAAGACTGCCCGCCCTCTTCGACCACCACGCTTGAAGTGACGACGGTTCCACTCACCGCGCCGCCTCCCGACGCCCCCCCGCCGCCTGACGCAACGGGCGCACTACCGCCGCCGCGCGAACTCGACGCGGCATCGCTCAAGGCGAGCGCGTAGATCGAGTTGTCAGCCGCGACCGCGAGCGCGTGCACTTCCCTGAGCGGCGAGTCGAAGAGCGCGAACGCCTTTCCTTCCGGCGAGACGCGCAAGACCAGCCCGCCCGGATCGGTGCCCGCGATGAGTTGCCCTTGCTTGTCCACGGCGAGCGAGATGACGTGCGTTTCGTTGATGTCAATCAGGAGCGAATCTTCCGCCTTCGCGCCCGCCGCGCGCACGCGATAGATTTTGCCGTTGTCGCCCGTGCCGATGGCGAGCGCGCCGTCCGCGAGCACGGCGAGCGACCAGATGTACTTGTCAGGCGGGTCGAAATATTCTGCCGCGCGCCCGTCCGCGCCGATGCGATAGACTTTCCCGTCCGGCGAAGTGCCCGCGTACAACGCGCCGTCTCGACCGAAGATGAGCGCGGTTACGTCCAACTCCGCCGCGTCATAAAGAAGCGCGCCCTTGCCGTCCGCGCCGACGCGAAAGATGCGACCGTCGTGTCCCGTGCCGAGATAGACGTTGCCGCGCTCGTCCGCCGCGGTTGACCAGATGTAAGCCTGCTCGGTGTCGAACAGTTGCGCGAAGCGCGGCGCGAGCATGAGCGCGCCCGTGTCCGTAACGGAGACGCCGCGCGCCTCGCCGCGCAAAAGCTCATCGCGCGAATTCGTCTCCCAGACGACGGGGCCGCCCGCGCGCGCAGGCGACGCGTTGACGGCGAGCAAAAGTAGAAGTGAAAGAATAGAAACGAAGCGCGGGCGAAATGTGTTGTTGAACATCAATGAAGTTTCTGTTGAGTTGGATTAAGTGCCACGGGTCTGATGATAACCTGAAAAGAAGCGTTGCAGGAACGCGCGGACGCTGATTGACTATCTTTGACATTCGAGGGTAACGAAAAAACACTCACCGCAGAGGCGCGGAGCCAAGCCGCAGAGGAGGCGCAGAGAGTTGATCGTTCAAATCTCCGTGCATCTCTGCGGCTTGGC
>DASYMM010000652.1:0-17934 GCA_036009085.1 Pyrinomonadaceae bacterium
CGCTCGCCGCTGCTGGTTATCTTCATCACGGGCTTTATAGACCTTGTCGGGTTCGGCATCGTAGTCCCGGTGCTGCCTTATTACGTGGAAGGGACGAAGTTCAACGCGACGCCGCGCACGGTCGGCATCCTCTTCGCTTCCTACTCGGTGATGCAACTCATCTTCTCGCCGATCCTCGGTCGCCTTTCGGATAAACACGGACGACGCCCCATCCTCTTCTTCAGCCTACTCGGCACAAGTCTCGGTTTCCTCATACTCGGTTTCGCCACGACGCTCTGGATGCTATTTCTAGGTCGCATCATTGACGGCATCACGGGCGGCAACATCTCGACCGCGCAAGCCTACATCGCCGACGTGACGACGCCCGAAAATCGCGCCAAAGGCATGGGACTCATCGGCGCGGCCTTCGGCCTCGGCTTCATCTTCGGCCCCGCCATCGGCGGCATCCTCAGCCAGTGGGGCATCGGCGTGCCGTTCTTCTTCGCGGGCGGTCTGGCTTTCGCCAACGCCATCCTGCTCTATTTCACTCTGCCCGAAACCGTGACGCCGGATCATCCGGCGCGCACGTCCGCCGCCACCGGTCGCTGGTCGCAACTCGTGGAGGCCGTACGCCAGCCACGCCTCGCCTACGTCCTCGCGATCTATTTCCTCTTCATCGTCGCCTTCTCGATCATGACGACCTCGTTCGCGCTCTTCACCATGTATCGCTTCGGCTACGACGCCTCGCACAACGGTTATCTCTTCATGTACGTCGGCATCATCGGCGCGATCATTCAAGGGGGACTCATCGGGCGGCTCGTCAAAATATTCGGCGAGATGACGCTCGTGATCGTCGGCGCGTTGTTGTTCACTTTGAGCCTGTTCGCGATCCCGCTCATCGGGCAGACAGCAGGGCTGCCGCTTTTGCTTCTGGTCGGCGGGACGTTTGCGCTCGGCAATTCGCTGGCGACGCCTTCGCTGCAAACGCTCGCGTCGCGCAGCGTCGGGCGCGGCGAACAGGGCGGCGTCTTAGGCGTCGTGCAATCGGTGGCGAGTCTGGCGCGCGCCGTCGGGCCGACGATTGCCGCGCTCCTCATCAGAAGCGCGGTCGCCACCTACGGCGCAGACGGGCGACTCCACGAGATGAGCGACCGCTCGCTCCGCATCACCTTCTGGACAGCCGCCGCCATCATGCTCCTGGCCTTCCTGCTCGCCACCTACTTCGCGCGCGCCCACGCCACCGCCTACGCTCACACGGAACTTCCGACACCCGCCGAAGGATGAATAGCTATCAGCGGTCAGCTATCAGTTGCCTGTGGCTTTCCATGTAAGTTGCTAAAGATGGAAATGAGCAACCGACGACGGATAACTGATAGCTGACCGCTGATAGCTGACAGCTTTTAGTCCGCTTGCCAGATGGAAGGCAGCGCGGCCTCGTCGAGTTCGAGCGTGTCGCCGTCAGGGAGGATGTGTATGAGGTGTGCGCCGCGTGCGCGAAGCGGCACGGCGAGCAGTCCGACGCGGTGACAGTTGGCGCGCGGCCTTGTGTGGCGCGTGAGCGGTTGCGATTCCGAGCACATCAAGGCGATGCGCAACTCGGACGCCAGTTCCATGATGCGATCCAGCCCGCGCGCCAAGTCGGCGGGCGGCGCAACCACTTTGCCGCCGCACTCCGGCAACCACTCGTAGCCGATCCGCTCCTCGCGCAAGTTCGCCTCCAACACGCGCCCGTTGAACTGCGGCCAACGCGAACGCGCCACGCTCCGCACGTCGCACACTAAAGCGATCTCGTGCTCGCGCAGCAGCGCGAGAAAGTCCGCCCACGCGTGGCGTCCGTGTCCGATGGTGTAGATGAGTGGCGAGGTGTTGTCGGGCATGTTTGAGTTAATCAGAAGAAGCCGGCGAACTAGCCACATGACGAGGCTCAGGACGAGCGAGACGATGAGCATCGAGGTGATGGGGATAAAGACGCGCGTGCGTTCGCCGCCGAGCCGCAGATCGCCCGGCAGACGCCCGAACCAAGAGAGCGCCCCCCGCCCGCATCAACACCCTGATGCCGACCAACACGAAGCCGATGACGACTACGAACAACGCGCCCGAACGTCCGCTCATCAACGCCCCTCCCATTTCTCGACGCGCGCTTTGAATTCCGCGCGCAGTTCGTCAATCGTCAGATAGACGAGTCGCCCGCCGGTGAATAGTTCGTCGTGCGTCACGTCGAGCGAAGCGAAGGGCGGCGGGGGGAACGCGTCCATCTCTTCGTCTGTGTCGAAATCCGTCTCCGCGAGGATCAGACCTTTGAGTTCGCCGAGGAAAACGTCAACCGAATATTTGCGTCCTTCGTGCTCGTATGGATAACGGTTCTTGCGTAGCTCGTTGGCCTCGAAGACGGAGAAGACTTCGTACTCGTATTCGTTCAGATAGATGCTCGTGATGAGCGTGCGCGAGAAGTCGGGCGGCGTGCCGGGCGCGTGCTTCTGCGTCAGTTTCAGAGTCCACTCGTTCGTGAGAGGCCAGCGCACTTTGCGCAGGCGCATGCGCGTATTCGTGACGTAGTTGTCGGTGATTTGCGCGTGCCGGTCGTTGACCTTGAGGCCGGGCGGCAACTCGCGCAGGAGGTATCGCCGTTCGCGCTCCACGCGCTCGTACTTCGGCGAGTGCTCCGCGCTCAAGTGTCCCTTGCCGATCCCCTTCACGCGCCGACCAACTCCTCTTCGCGCTCACGCAAGAACTCTTCCGGCTCCACGATGCGCCCCGCAATCGCCGACGCGGCGACCACATAAGGCGAGGCGAGATAAACTTTGCCGGGGCCGCTTCTGCCCGGAAAGTTGCGGTTCTGCGCGCTCACGGTGACGGTCTCCTCGGTCTTCGACGCGCCCGGCCCCGCGTTGATGCACGCGCCGCACGAAGGGTCGATCAACTCCGCGCCCGCTCGCTCGAAGATTTCGATGTAACCGCGTTCGCGCGCGTACTGTTTGATCTTCTGCGAGCCGAATTGCAGATAGAGACGCACGCCCGGCGCAACCCGCTTGCCCTGTTCGACCGCGCGCTTCAAGACAGCCGCGTACATGTCCATGTCGGCCATCTTGCCGCCCGTGCAGGAGCCGCCGTAGGCCGCGTCAATCTTCACTTCCTCCGTTAGTTCGCTGATGTTGATGCCGTTTTTCGGATCACCCGGCGTCGCCACCATCGGGCGAATCTCTTCGAGGTTGATCTCGAACGTGGCGGCATACTCCGCATCCGCGTCGCTCTTCAAGAAACCCTTGCGAACCTCTTGTGCGTCGAGTCCGCGCGTGCCCACGAGATATTCGAGCGTCACTTCGTCGGGTTCGATGATGCCCGTCGTGCCTCCGGCTTCGACGGCCATGTTCGTCAAAGTCGCGCGCTCGTCAATGGACATCTGCGCAAGTCCTTCGCCCGCAAACTCCAAGACCTGCCCGATGCCTTTGCCCTCTTTCATGTAATCGGTCGAGAGAATCTTGAGCATCACGTCTTTGGCCGACACGTCCGCGCGCTTCTGTCCTTTCAGCACGAAGCGGACGGTTTCAGGCACCTTGATGCGAATGTCTTTCGTGTACCACGCGTTCGCCATGTCGGTCGAACCGACGCCGAAGGCGAAGCAGCCGAGCACGCCCGCCATGCAGGTGTGAGAATCCGTGCCGATGACGAGTTGACCGGGCAAAGCGATGTCTTCCACGACGGCGTTGTGGCAGATGGCCTCCGACCCCGTAGCTTCCGTGCCGCTGTAAAGTTTGATGCCCTGCTCGCGCGTGAAACTCTCCTGCGTCACGGCCAGCCCGTCGGCGCGTTCAAGCAAGCCCATCTTCTTCTTGTCGTCCGACATGACGCGACCGAGGAACGTCAGGTGATCGCGAAACGCATAGACAGACTCCGGCTGCGTCACCTGCGCGTCCTGCCCCAGAGCGTGTTTGAACAGCGACTCGGCCATCGGCGTGACGTACTCGTGCGAGAAGCGCACGTCGGCCACGGCAAAGAGCGCGTCGCCCGGCTTGACAGCCTCGATGCCGACCTCGCCCGCGCGTACAAACGCGTGCCGCGCGATGATCTTCTCGACAATGTTCATCGGACGCTTCCGGGTTTCGATGGCGGGCGGGACGGTTTCTCCGGCGAGCCGCGCGCGGTTGTAGTTGAAGAGGCCGCCGTATTCGACAATCGCCTGCGAGATCGGGTCGAGTCCGCGCGTAAACTCGGCGAGCGGAATCTCTTCGCCGCGCCGGATGCGTTCGACGAGGCCGAAGTCTGTGGAAGTCAAGAGGCCGATGTTCTGCGAGTTCTGCCCGTAGATTTTCTCGTTGGTGCGCGCGATGACGAGTTCTATTCCGGCGGCGCGTTCCGCGTAGGGCGCGGTTTCGCGCGACGAGCCGCAGCCTTTCGAGAGGCCGGAGACGACCACGCGGAAGCCGCCGTTTTTCACTTCGTCCTTCTGCACCGCCGCCTCGCGCATCCCGACATAGACGTACTGGCCGAGCGTCTCGTCGTAATAGAAACAGACCCAGCCGGGCGTGATCTCGTCGGTCGAGATGTTGTTCATCAGGGGGCGTTCGGGGTCGAAGGGCAAATCCTCGCCCGCTTCGAGTTGGCGGCGGATGAGCGAGGTGTCGTCGGTTAGAAACAGGATGCGCCCGTCGAACTTGATGCGCGCGGGTCGCTTGGCGATCTTCTCAGCGGTCATGCTTACTCCTCTACGATTATGGCGAATGCGATGAAATGGGTCGTTAAAGTTAAAGGAGATTATAACCGATGGACGGAAAAACTCTTAGAGCGCGTCGCCCGACCGCTTCGCCGTCTTTCTTTGCGTCTTTTGTTTTAACTTTGCGTCTCCAGCGTGAACTGTCTTTCTCGCAAAGGCGCAAAGAAGTAAACCAGAAGGCGCAAAGGAAGACGGGAAAGGTGAGAAGGCTGAGCAAAGAGATCGCGCGGGCAGAAGACCAACAACTTCTGCCCGCGCGTTTAAAGAGGAAGCGTCCGGCGTCTGGGGTTGTGAGAGAAGAATCTTCACAGCCGCGACGGAGTTTAAAATTCGCAGCCGATGGATTTCATGGTCGCGCGTGCGGACTCGGTTGCGGTCTTGCAGGCTGCCGCGAGGCTCGCTTTGGTTTGCGGGTTGGCGGCGAGGTCGCGCCAGGACTTGCGCGTCTGCGCCAGCGTCGTTTCATACTGCGCGCGCGCCGCCTCCGGCACCTTGCTGGAGACGCAGGATTCATACTTCGCTAGGTAATCGTCACATTCGGGAACGCCGATCTTATCGCCGGTGCTGGCTGTAGTGGTGCTGGCCGGGGCGGTGTTCGTCGCCGAAGCTTTACCGGTGTTGGAGTTGGCGGCGGGGGCGTTAGTTGCGGGCGCGTTGTTATTGTTGGACGAAGCGCAAGCGACCAATATGAGCAGGCATGCGACGCCCAACGATAGTGACAGGAAGTGTCTTTTTAGCATCTGAGTTGTCCTTAAGGAGTTCAGACCGGCGGGGTCGGCTAAACTGTGTGCGATTAAGAATGGAAAAGCGCAGGGATAATACACGAAGAAGCGGCGTCTTGGAATGATTTAAATTGTCCACAGTCTTCTTTGTGCCTTCGTGTCTGAGTGGTGAAAACTCGTCATTTACCACTCAGACACGAAGGCACAAAGAATTTCCGGTTAAGCGGAAACGTGAACGCTGCCTGCTTGCTAACGCCACGCGTTTATTCGTACCTGAGCGCTTCTATCGGATTCAGGCGCGCGGCCTTCCACGCAAGCCACAGGCCGAAGCCCACGCCCAACCCAACAGACACGACGAAGCCCACGATGGGCGCCCAGAGCGGAATGTAGGTCGGCATCACGGTGCGTATGAGGAGCGCGATGAGCGAGCCGAGGATGATGCCGACGCCGCCGCCAAGCCCCGTCAGCGTCGCGGCTTCGATCAGGAATTGCATCACGATGTCGCGCCGCCGCGCGCCGATGGCCTTGCGCACGCCGATCTCTTTCGTGCGTTCGGTGACGGAGACGAGCATGATGCTCATGATCACGATGCCGCCGACGACGAGTGAGATCGAGGTGACGCCGATTGCCGCCATTTGAATCGTGCCGAAGATTTTATCGCGCAACGCGTTGATCGCGTCGGGCGTGACGATGCCGAAGTTGTCGGCGTCGGCGGGCGCGAGTTTGCGCCGCGCGCGCATCACGACGCGGGCTTCGTCAACGGCGTCGAGATAAGTGGCCGCGCTCGTCGAGGTCGCGCTCAGGGAGATCGAGCGGCGCGAACCGTAGAGCGACAAGAAGGTCGAGAGCGGGATGGCGACGTACATGTCGCGCGTCTGCCCGAAGACGGAGCCGAGTTCTTTGCCGACGCCGAGCACTTGAAAGGGTCGCCCGTCAACTTTGATGAACTGGCCGAGCGGCTCGCCGGTGGGGAAAAGTTTCTCCGCCACGTCTGCGCCGATGAAGCAGACGGCGCGGCGCGCGTCGTCTTCCGCCTTCGAGAAGTAGCGACCCGCGCTCGCCTCTATGCGTTCGATCTCGGCGATGTTGGGCGTGGTTGCGCTGAGGCGAATGCGTAAGAGCGTCGTCGCGCCAAACTTCACGTCGCCCGAGGTCTCTTCCTTCCCGCCGATCTCGCCGCGCGCGCCCGCGCCGCTCGTGCTGCGCGCTCGCAGGGCTTCGAGGTCTTCGAGCGTCACGTCGCGATTGCGCCGCCGCGCCGCGTTCAGAGCCTCGACGCTCGAAAAGTCTTCAATCGAATATTTCTGCACGGCGAAGGCGTTCGTGCCGATGTTGGCAATCTTCTCGTCCACGTAAGAATTGAAGCCCTCGACGAGCGAGACGACGACGATCACGGTCGCCACGCCGAAGATCACGCCGAGCAGGGTGAGGAACGAACGCAGCTTGTGCGACAGGATCGAAGACAAGGCCAGCTTTAATGCTTCGACGAAAGGCACGGGGGAATTACCTCTGGCACGGGTCGGCTCCGCGAGCCGCAAACTTAAGTTTAAGTACGCCCGCGTGGGTTGGAAGTTTCAGACTCTCCGGCGCACGCGGAGCATTGTCTCAGCATTTCCGGTTGCTTTCAAAGCGGCGGGTGTTAACATTTTGCGTCTCTGAAAGATTCCCCGTTCGCAGGGACTTTCGTAGTGACTTTCAACAGCGGCGGGAGACTCTTGGCAACAGACTTTCTCAGACTGAGCGGCATCACGCGCGACGACCGGCACGAGATGATTTCGCGCGTGCAGCGAGCGTTTGCCGAAAGCAATGGCAGCATCATTGACTTCAAGATGTTTTCCAACGTCTCGCTCAACATCCTCTTCGAGGTGCCCGCGCGGCGCATCGGCGAATTGTCCGCCGCGCTCCCGGCGACGGGCTTGCGCCTGAGCGCAGAGAGCCGCGAGTTGCTGGCCGATTGGCACAAACGATTCGGAGAAGACGCAGAGGGCGCGTCCGGGCAGACGGAGATCGCAGGCTCTTTGCAGATCACTTTCCTTCACAACGAACCCGACCTCCGCCTCGAAGTGCCACCGATTCCGGGATGAAAGAAAGGGATGAGGGATGAATCAGAAGAAGCATTCAACTCCGTTTGAGAGCCTTCTCTGATTCATCCTTCATCCCTCCGCCCTCATCCCTGCTCTGTGTTACCATCGCCGCTCAACCTGCGGCACATGCCTTACCGCGCTAACCTTTCGTTCTTGCTTGAAACCGTGTCGCTTTTTCCCATGACGCAACTGATCATTGCCGGACTCGTCCTGTTGTGCCTGCTCTCGGTGGGCGTCAGCGCGTATCTCGCGCGTGCGCTCGCACGCGTCAGGCGCGAGCAGGAGGAAGCGCATCAGGCGTTGCCACCGCCGCCGCCGCACATGGAGACGCTCACGCCGCGCGTCGGCGGGCAACTCACGACGCAACATGAAGAGATAGAGCAAGCGTCGGAGACAACTGAAACAGCCGAAGCAGCCGAAGCAGCCGAAGCAGCCGAAGCAACTGAAAGCAGTCCGCTTCCCGATGCTATGCCGCTTGCCGGGGATACCGGGTTGGGGGTCGAACCGACGGCGGGTGTTGAGGCCGCCGGTGCGGGCGCGGTGGACGAGACGAATTTGTACGCGCTGGCGTGGGCGATGGATTCGCATTACCAGCAGACTTCGCGCCCCGACGATTTGCGGCACAACGAATATTTTCGTAAGGGCGTCGAGTTGTTGAAGGATGAAAAATATTCGACGCACGATCTCATAGAGATCGCGCGCGGCTCAAACGTCGTCGCCGCCTGCATCGCGCTCGAAGCCCTCGGCGAACGACGCGACGCGTCCGACGTGGTGACGCCGCTCCTCGCGCACATCAACGAGTTTTATTACTGGCCGGGCTATTACGCCTTGCGTGCGCTCGATGCGCGGGCGGGCGAACGCGCGGTCGTCGTCCCGCTGCTGCTGCACATCAAAGGCGCGTGGGGCGAATACACGCCGCTCCAATCGCTGCGCGAATTTCTCACGCGTCGCCACGCCGCGGGCGAGAGGGGCGCAACCTTTGGCGACGCGCTCCACACGCTTTCGCCGGATCAGACGGAACTGCTCACGACCGTCTTCAACGACTTGCGCGACATGCTGCCGCAAAAGTTGATAGAGGAGTTCAACGGCTGGAAAGAGGCGCGCGTCGATCTCGAATTTTTGAGTTCGTTCGGGCGCGTGTGGAAGTTTGAGTCGCAGGAAGACGCGGGAGCGAAAGCGGACGCCGCGCACACAGACGCGCAGGAAGGCGTGTTGATGCTCGAAGAGGTGCGCGAGCGCGTGCTGGAGATGGAGACTGCGCTCAGGAAACAGCCGCCGCGCTCGGTGTTGCTCGTCGGCGATTCGGGCACGGGGAAGACCGCCATGTTGCGCGTGCTTGCGCGGCGTCTGCAAGGCGAGCGTTGGATCATTCTCGAAGCGTCGGCGGCGGACGTGATGGCGGGGCAGCAGTATATCGGCCAACTCGAAGGGCGCGTGCAGACGCTCGTGCGCGAGATCGGCGGCAAGCGCGTCTTGTGGGTCGTGCCGAACTTTCACGAACTCGTCTGGGCGGGTCGTCATCAATACAACCCGACGGGCTTGCTCGATCTCTTGCTGCCGCACATCGAGAGCGGCGCGGTGCGTCTCGTCGGCGAGACGCCTTCGGCAGCCTATGAGAAGTTGATGCAGTTGCGCCCGCGCCTGCGCACCGTGTTGGAGACGTGCCGCGTCCACCCGCTCGGCGACGCGGAGACTCTGGCAGTCGCGCGCCGTTGGGCTGAGTTGCATAGCAGCAACAGCAGCACGACGAATGCGCCGCGCATCTCCGAGCAGACTTTGCAGGAAGCCTTCCAACTCGCCAAGCAATATCTGGCGGACAAGGCCGCGCCCGGCAACCTGCTCCTGCTGCTCGATTCCACGCACCGCCGACTCTTGATCGAACACGCCGACGCCGCTGTCGCCGCCGTCGCAACAGGCGACGCGAAAGCGTCGGGCGCGGGAGACGTGCGGAGCGCGGCAAAAGAGTGCGGCGAAGTGACGCTTGACGATCTGCTCGTCACGCTGTCGCAGTTGACGGGTTTGCCCGTGAGCATACTCGATGAGCGCGCGGGGCTTGACCTGAAAGATTTGCGCGGCTTCTTCGAGTCGCGCGTGCTCGGACAACCGGAAGCGGTCGAATGTTTGGTGGAGCGCGTGGCGATGATCAAGGCGGGTTTGACCGACCCGACGCGCCCGCAAGGCGTCTTTCTCTTCGTCGGCCCGACGGGCACGGGCAAGACCGAGATCGCGAAGACGCTCGCGGAGTTTCTCTTCGGCTCGCCCGAACGCATGATCCGGCTCGACATGAGCGAGTTTCAAACGCCCGAAACCTTAGACCGCATCCTCGGCGAGCAGCGCGACACGGCGGAGAGCGTCGCGCTCGTCAACTCGATTCGCAAGCAGCCCTTCTCCGTCGTCTTGCTCGATGAATTCGAGAAGGCGCACCCGCAGGTGTGGGACTTGTTCCTGCAAGTCTTTGACGACGGGCGGCTCACTGACCGGCGCGGCAACACGGCCGACTTCCGCCACTGCGTCGTGATCCTGACCTCGAATCTCGGCGCGACTTTGCCGCACGGCGCGAGCATCGGATTTTCGCAGGAGCAGGCGCAGTTTGCCGCCGGGGCGGTCGAGCGCGCGGTGATGCGCGCGTTCCGGCGCGAGTTCGTCAACCGCATTGATCGCGTCGTCGTGTTTCGCCCGCTCGGTCGCAGCATCATGCGCGATCTGTTGCGGAAGGAGTTGAACGACGTGCTCAGGCGGCGCGGGCTTCGCATGCGCCAGTGGGCGGTGGAGTGGGACGAGTCGGCGATAGATTTTCTGTTGGAGAAGGGCTTCACGGCAGACCTCGGCGCGCGTCCGCTGAAACGCGCCATCGAGCGTTATCTTTTGTCGCCGCTCGCGCTCACCATCGTCAATCACCAGTTTCCCGAAGGCGATCAATTCCTCTTCGTGCGCGCGGCGGCGGGCGGCGAGTCGCTCGACGTGGAGTTTATTGACCCGGACGCGCCCGAACTGTCCGGCGGGCAAGCCGCGACTGCGGCGACTGCGGGCGCGCTCGCGCCGGACGACGATGCGCTCGACGAAGAGACCGCGACGGACGAGCGCGAACTGCGACTCGAAGCCATCGTCACGGATGCGCGCGGCACGCACGCCGAGGTGCAATTCCTGCAAGACAAGTTCGACGCGCTCGCAGACCTTGTCGAAGCGGAAGAATGGCAGGCGCGCAAGACGGGCGCGCTTTTGGAAACCTCCGCGCCCGGCTTCTGGAATTCGCCCGCGCGCTTCACCGTGCTCGGCCTCGCCGAATACATGGACAGGATCGAGACGGGACTCGACACGGCAGGCTCGCTCCTCAAACGCTTGACGGGAGCGCACACGCGCGGACGCCAGCACTTCCCGGCAGACCTCGTCGCGCGCCTCGCGCATCAACTCTATCTCATCGAAGCCGCCGCGCGCGGCCTCGCCGCCGGACACCCGCGCGAAGCCTTTCTCTCCGTGCGCGCCAGTTGCGAGGCGAACACGGACGATGTGGTCTGCAACGCGTTCGCGCGCCGCATCGCACAGATGTATCGCCTCTGGGCTGAGGCGCGCCGGATGCGCTTCGAGATTTTAGAAGAGACGAAGGACGACGCTGCGACGCCTTATCAAATGACGGTCGCCGTGTCGGGCTTTGCGGCCTACACGCTGCTGCACGCCGAGTCCGGGCTGCACGTTCTGGAGACGCCGCAGGATGAGAAGTCTTTCACGCGCGCGCGCGTGCATGTGCGCGTCGTGGCGCAACCGGACGAACCCGCCGGGCGCGAAGGGGTGCGCGGGCAAGCCGCACAAGCTTTCGCCGCCGACACGAACAACGCGACGCCGCAGATCGTGCGCCGCTACCGCGAAGAACCTTCGCCGCTCGTGCGCGACAGCGTGCGCGGCTGGCGCACAGGCAAACTCACGCGCGTGCTCGAAGGCGGATTCGATTTGATGTTTTAGTTTTACTGCGGCGGTTGAGGGCGGCGCGGGCGGATTTCGGGCGGAAGACTTCAATCCGGGTCGGAGTGTTCGTGCACGCCTGTCGCGTGTTTCTGTTTATCTATTCCGTTTTGCCCCCCCCCCGCATTTTCCGTTCCAGAAGTCACGCAGTCGAACTCCGCTTTGACCATCGCGTAGCATTCGCAGGCGTACTCTTCCAAGCCCTCGCGGTTGGTGATCTGGATGCGGCCGCGCGTGTAGTGGATGAGTCCTTCGGCTTGCAGGGCGAGGGCGGCGACGGTCACTCCGGCGCGGCGCACGCCGAGCATCATGCTGAGAAACTCGTGTGTCAGCGGCAAGTCCGGGCTGAGGCAGCGATCCTGACTCATCAAGAGCCAGCGCGCCAACCGCTCTTCCACCGAATGCGCGCGGTTGCAGGCGGCCACTTGCGAAGTCAGCAGTAGAAGCGACTGCGTGTAGCGCAAAAGCGCCTCTTGCAGTATGCCGCCGCGTTTGAATTCTTCCCGGAGCACGTGGGCGGGCATGCGCGCCGCGCCATCGTGAATCTGCACCATCGTTTCGTGCGGCGACTTTTCGACGCCGAGCACGAAGGGCAGCCCCGCCATCCCTTCAAACCCGACGATGCCCACTTCCACGCTTCCGCCGTCGGACATTTGCGAAACGAGCGAGATCATCGTCTTGTCAGGGAAATAGACGTAATCAATCTCCTGATTGGTCTGGTAGAGAATCTGGCCGTGGTTTGTGCTGATGAATTCCAGATGCGGCGCGAGGCGTTCGTATTCTTCGCCGGAGAGGGCGTTGAGAATCCGGTTCTCGGTCGGCGGGCGGGCGTTTTCATTAACTGACATGAGTTTTGATTCCTTTAGTCCGGTCGCGTGTGGGAACACAGCAGACGGCACAAGGAGGAGCGCGAGCCTCAACCCGATGTCGGTGATGAATTCTGAAAAGAACAGTCGCGTATTACGCAAACAGTATAACACTCTTTATGTACGATATAGTACACGAGAGAGCCGGGACGCGAATTTTTAGCTAAACTATCAAGTAAAAGCGTGCTCGTCCGGTCTTTTGTCGAAGAACTGACGCAGGCGGATGTTAGTTTCCGTATGGCTGAGCGTTGCTGCCGAGCAGGCGTTCAAATTCCTTCTTCACTATCGGGTAACATTCGCAGGAGATTGATTCAAGCCCTTTGCGGTCAACGATCTGGATGTGGCCTCGCTTGTATTTGATTACGCCGTCGTTTTGCAATTTGCCTGCCGCCTCGCTGACGCCCGCCCGCCGCGTACCGAGCATGACGGCGATAAAGTCGTGTGTCAGGAGCAACTCGTCCTTCATCGCCCGGTCGTGGCTCATCAAAAGCCAGCGCGCGAGCCTGCCGCCGAGGGGGTGCGAGCGATTACAGGCCGCCGTCTGCGCGATCTGGATGATGAAGGCTTGCGTATAGCGCAGGATTAAATCTTGTAGTTGCCCGCACTTCTTGAATTCTTGCCTGATCACGTCCGTCGGCGCCCGCAAGCCATCGCCCGGCTGTTGCACGAGGGCTTCGTGCGGCGTCGTCACGCTTCCGAGGACGGCGTTCACGCCGAACATGCCTTCGTTACCCACCACGCCCACTTCAACGCCCCCGCCGTCCTCTAAAGTTGCGACGACGGAAACCGTCCCGCTATTGGGGAAATAAACGTGCGTGACAGGGTCTTGCGGGTAGTGGATCACGTCGCCGATGGTGAGCGTGACGGGTTCGAGGTAAGGCGAGAGGCGTTCGTATTCTTCCGGCGGCAGTTGAGCGAGTAGGTGGTTGGCGGTTGTCCAACCGCCAATCCGAAAAGTATTCATAACGGATTCCTTATGCTCTGAGACACTGACTGTCGGCATAAGGATAGGCTGTTGGGCTAAGTTTATGTCGAAGGTCTATTCCATCTGAATTAACAGCCGGAACTATAGCAGGGGTACGCATCCGACACTGTACGCTGGCGCACCATATATGGACGAAACGCTCAAATGAATTTCCGTCCTGTCCTTTAGCGTACAGAAGATTGAGCCGTCGAAAGGGCATAATCAGCCATTCTAATTAAAGGTAAAAGAAGCATGAGCGGGCAGGAGAACCAGCGCACCATCTTTCTCGTCGAAGAAGACGACGACACGCGCCCGCTCCTGAAACAAAACCTGCAAACCGACGGCTATCGCGTGCTACTGGCTCTCGACGAAGAAGATGCTCTGGACAGGGTCAACGGCAACGGTGCACTTGCAGACCTCGTGCTCATCAACCTGATCGGCAAATCAATCGAAGAGGTTCTCGCCGCCGGGCGCAGGATACGCTCGCACGCGAAATATGACGGACACACGCCGCTCGTCGTGATAGCCGAGAAGTACGGCGTAGATTTGGAAGGCACGGACGTTAACGTCAGCGATAACGATTGGGTCACTTACCTTGAAGACCACGACCAGTTAAAGAATCTGCTCGCAGGACTGCTCGAAAATTTACAAAAAAAAACTTAGAAACTTTATCCGCCACCGAAAACCCAGTGCACGCTTTATAAGTGGTGTTAAGAAGTGAACGTCTCAATCGCTTCTTTGATGATGGCGTAACACTCACAGGCTTGCGCTTCCATCCGCGCGCGGTCGAGAATCGTCACCGTCCCGCGCTCGGACTTGATCAGCCCTTCCTCGCGCAAAACTCCTACGGCGTTCGTGATCCCTGCGCGGCGCACGCCCACCATGTTCGCCATGTGTTCGTGCGTGACGTGCATTTCCTCGGCATGCAGGCGGTCGGCGAGCGTCAGCAGCCAACGCGCCAGCCGTCGCTCTACCGAGTGCATCTGGTTGCAGAGGGCGGTCTGTGCCGTCTCGGTGGTGCGCGCTTCCATCCGGTTGAGCACCAACTGGTGCAACGTCTCGCCCCGGTTGAACTCCTCTTCAAACGCTTTTGGCAACATTCTGCGCCCGGAGCCGTCCGTGAGCATCTCGCAGCGGATAATGAAGTAGCCCTCTTTGAAGATGGCTCTTTCGCCGACGATGCCCTCGTCGCCGACGATGCTCAACATCAACTCTTTGCCTTCCTCGCTGCTCACCGATATGCTCGCCACGCCCTCGTCGAGAAAATAGACGTACTGCGCCGGAGTGTCGGATTCGTGCAGGACTTCGCCCTGTTTCAGAGATATTTCTATCAGGTGTTCGGCGATCCGCAGATATTCGGCATCGGGCAAGGCGGTTAAGACTGAATTGGTCGGACGTAAGCGGTTGCTTGGTTGAGACATGACGGTCGTCCTTCGTTGGTGCGAGAAGTTAAGAACAACCCCTTGAGCATAGACTGTGGCGTGAGAATAACATATCGGGGCAGAGCGTGCTTAGCACGTTCTGCCGACCCCGTCCCGCCGTGATGCTCATTTAGATTGCAGACCACGACGGGTTAAAGAATCTGCACGCTTGCTCCCCGGTCGCGCTTTTTAAGTCGCCCGCAAAATTCGGGCGCGACGCGGCAAAATAACGTGCGACTACGTACAGACAGGCTCAACGCCATCCGTTATTGTCGCTCGTACCGAAAGGTAATAGACAAGGGGGAACGGGGGCGCAAACCATTCGTTAGAAATGGGGCGTCCCCGACATATCAGTGATGGCGACGAGCAAGGAATCGGGGCAGAGCGTGGAGAGTTACGCGGTTGTGTGTGCGTGGTGCGGAGCGATTATCCGGCGCACCGCCGCCCGTCCCGCTCGCGGCATGTGTGCAAAGTGTTTCACCCGTCTCTTGAATCGTCACATCCGTCCACATCAGACAGCGCAGAGCACCTTTCGCACCAGCGAACGCTAGTCAGGCGAAAGAACGCCCTCACCACGCGAAGACAGGAGCCGGAAATATGCGACGCTCCGACGACGACACGGCGCAACCCGACGCGCAGGCTTTAGAGCAATTACAGATCA
The DNA here is from genome assembly GCA_036009085.1 of Pyrinomonadaceae bacterium. Taxonomy (GTDB): domain Bacteria; phylum Acidobacteriota; class Blastocatellia; order Pyrinomonadales; family Pyrinomonadaceae; genus JAIVJZ01. Next base: position 15,366 of record DASYMM010000652.1, read on the forward strand.
GCAGACTGCTTTTGGCGGAAGCCTCCGCCAAGAGAATCAGCGGTGAAATAATCGAGGCAATGGAATTGCGCGAAGAGGCGCGTGCGCGCCGACGCCACGGTCTCTCGATGCTCGCGGAAGCGACGACGGGCGAGCCGCAATCTTTAGTCGCACGGAGGTAAAGTCTGATGGGATTACCGGCAACTTACGAGCGCACACAAACAAGCGACAGAGAGCCAACCCGCGCCGAAGGCTCGTCTGCCTTCATCCTCCCTTTCGGGCTGTTCGAGCTTGACGCGGCGGGCACGGTGACTCGCTACAGCCCCGCCGCAGAGACCGAGCCGACCGTGGAGGCCAGAGACATCTGGGGTCGTAATTTCTTCACGGAGATCGCGCCGGTCGAACAGGTCGTGGGGTTTCGCCTCCGCTTTCATTCTTTCATGGCGAGCGGGCAGGCGGTGGAGCGATTCACGACGACCTTCGCGCACGGTCAGCAAAACATCAAGGTGCAGATCATGATGGCGCACATCACGGAAAAGTCGGACGAACAGCGCAAGCGTCTCGCCCTCGTACGCATCATGCCCGAATGAACGCGGCGACGCGGAGCAAGGGATGAGGGATGAATTAAGAAGCTGTTTGAAAAGTGTCTCAAAGCCCCGAAGGGGCGACATGTAAAAACCTGTGGCAACGCCACAGGAATCGCGTCGGCATCAGGCCAAGCCCTGTCAGGGCGGAATAATCTATCTCGCCCTGACAGGGCTTCTCATCAAAGGCGACCGTTGACCCGGCGAGATGCGCCGGGCTATCGCATCTCGCCCCTACGGGGCTTTTCAAACAGATTCTTAGAATCTGTTCTAAGAAAGCATTCAAGCAAGTGAGTGCTTTCTTAATTCATCCTTCATCCCTTGCTTAGTGATCTTCTTTGAGTTCGCTCGTGACTTCTTTGAGTTCGCCAAGTTTCTCGCGCAGGCGTTTAAGCTCCGCGCGCTTTTCCTCTAACTCCGACAGAGGCTCTCTGAGTTCGTCCATGAGCTTTTCGCGCGCCACCTTGCGCGCCGCTTCTCTCAACTCGGCCGGCACCTGCGCCTCGCTCGCCATTTCCCCGTCCCCCTGGTCTTTATTTTTAGCCGCTGAACAGTCGCTCGTATTCGTCTTTAAATTTGGTGTAGCATTCGCACGACGCGGCTTCGAGTCCAAGGCGGTCGGTGATCTTGATGTGCCCGCGCGTGTAGTTAATCAACCCTTCGTTGCGCAGCGTGCTGGCGGTCTCCGACACGCTGGCGCGCCGGACGCCGAGCATCACGGCCAGAAACTCATGCGTCAGGTCAAACTCCTCCGCGCCGAGGCCGTCGCTGCTCAGCAAGAGCCACTTCGCCATGCGCAATTCGATCTTGTGCAGAGCGTTGCAGGCGGTCGAATATGAACCCATCACGACGACCGTGTGCATGTAGCGATTGAGCAGTGTGTGCAGCGCGCCGCGCCGGTCATACTCCGCTTTGACGATCTCCGCTTTGATCTTCAAAGCCTCGCCGGGCACCTGCGTGAAAGTCGGCATCGTCGTCTGCTCCGCGTTGAGCAACACGGGGATGCCCGACATCCCTTCGCGCCCGATGACGCCCGACTCGACCGCCGCTCCGTCTTCCATCGTCGTCACCAGCGAGAGCAGCGCGTTGAGCGGAAAATAGTTATGACGGATGGGCACGCCGGGCACGATAACGTGATCGCCGTGCGCGAGCGTCACGGCCTCGAAGTGCGGGAGCAATGCTTCGAGTTCCCTCTCCGGGAGGCTTGCGAGCAGGCGGTTCCTCTTCGGATCAATTCCTTGCTGGAGCATCAGAGGTATCTTTCTTTTCGCGCACCGGCATCAGTTGAAATTTAGAGATGCCAGTTTAAAATAGGCGCGCAGCGTTCTTCTGTTCGCTGCCGTACTGTGAACGACTTAATTCCTGAACAATAATTCCCGGCACAAACCGGACACGAACGCCGATGAACGAAGCAAACAGAGCGCAGCCCATCATTCTCTTGATCGAAGAAGACGACGAAACGCGTCCCATCCTCCGCAGGAATTTACAGAAAGACGGCTACCGCGTGATGCTGGCACTGGACGAAGCCGACGCGCTCGACAGGCTGGCGGGCGACGGACAAGTGCGTGCCGATTTGATTCTCATTAATTTGGTAGGCAAGACGCCCGCCGAAGTCTTGCAGATAGGGCAGCGCATCCGCGAATATGGAAGGTATGATAGCACGACGCCGCTCGTCGTGTTGGCGGAAAAGTACGGGGCGGATGTCGAGGGGGCGGACGTTGAAGTCGGCAGCAACGACTGGATCACCTACCCCGAAGACGCCGAACAACTACACAGGCTGCTGGCTCGCCTCACCGCCCACGCGAGATAACGTCAGCCCAACCGACACATCAAGACACCCCTCTCCAACCCGGCTCTTTTACCTTACCCGAGTCTTGAGTTGAAAAGTTAAAGGTCGTCACCTCCGCGCAGGTGTGTAGAATGAAGTTGCGACACTCTCATCTACACCGGCAGGAGGACAACGACCGTGAGCAGCATAGAGCATCAGATGACCGAAATCTACTGCT
>DASYMM010000653.1:0-2604 GCA_036009085.1 Pyrinomonadaceae bacterium
TTTCCAGTGGCACGACGGGGAGCGCGAGTTTCTGAAAACTTTTCGCGCGCGCATCTTCGACAACAAGCGTCTCTTCACGCGCGACGCGGCGACCGGCGAATTCGTCGCCTCGCCGGAAGAGCGTGCGACGAACGCGACGCGCGTTGAATCAGCCGCGCGCTTCGGCACGGAGATTCCGCTCGAATATGTCTATGCCGCGTGGGGGCTGCTCGCGGAGACGCCGGAGATGCAGGAGCGTGAACGCACGCAGATACGCGGCTTCATGGGTGTCACACTGGAAGACATACGCGCGCTCGCCACGGAACGCTGTCGCGCGCTGCGTTTCATCGAAGAGAGTTTTCAATACAAGAACCGTCAGGTTGAGAAACAGCCGCTTTCGCTCGAACGGCTCGATCAGACGGAGTTGGACACGCAGGCGGTCGCGCTGAGTCGTGCGCTCGAAGATTTTCTCTACCTCGAACACCACGCGAAGATGCAGGAGTTGCTCCTGCACCTCTCGCTTCCGCCCGGACAACGCGCGGCGGGCGGGCGCACGCTCGTCCTCCGCTGCGTCTCATACGAGAAGACGGAGCGCGGCGACGAGCGCGCGGAGTTCAACTTCTCCAACTTGGACGGCGAGTTGTTGACTGACGCTAACGCCGCAGACTTGGCCGCGCTTCGTTTTCGCGAGGGCGATTGGGTTGTCTTGAATCCTGCGACGGACGAAGCGGGGAAGTTTCTACCTGCGCGCAAACTCGTGCGCGGGCGGCTCGCGGTCGTCGAAGAGTTGGACGAGGCGCGTGTGCGCCTGCGCCTGCTCGCGATGAGTTTTAAGCACTCGGAGTTTCGCTATCCGCACTGGTTGTTCAAACCGGAGGCGGGCGCAGTCTGCACGATTGACGAGATGGCCGACGATCTCAACGCGGATAAGTTTCTGGATGCCTGCCGCCACGCCGCACAGAATCATCTGTATCAATGGCTCGCGGACACCGTGGAAGGGAAGCGACCGCGCGACATTCGACCGAAGCGTCTGCGCGATGCGTCGGAGATCGCCGCGCTCGCGTCGCGCGCGCAGTCGCCTTATGGACTGACGGAAGCGCAACAGCGCGTCGTCGGCGGTTACTTGCAGGAGCGCGTGCTGGTTTTGCAGGGGCCGCCGGGGACGGGCAAGAGCCACACGCTCGGCTTCGCGGTGCTCGCACGTGCGCTCGCGCTCGCCACTCCGGCGAGGCCGTTCCGCGTCGCCGTCGCAGCCAAGACGCACGCCGCCACTTCAATCGCGCTCGCCAGCATTGCCAAACGCGCGCGGCAGTTGTTGCAGTTGACGAAAGATGATCCGCGTCTTGCGCCGCTTGAGCGTCTGCGCGTGGCGAAGATTTGCAACGACGCGGGCGAGGAGTTGGCGGAAGGAGTCGTGCGTCTGTTTGCGGACGGGGGCGAGGAATTGAGCGCGGCCGAACAGTGGGCGATGCTTTTGGAAGAGCCTCTGCTCGTGGTCGGCGGCACGCCGGGCGGGATTTACAATCTCGTGAAGAAAGGCGCGTCGAAGGGGCGCGCGATTGATTGGTCGCAGGAGTTGTTCGATCTCGTCATCGTTGACGAGGCTTCGCAGATGGGCATCGCGGAGGCGTTGACGGCGGCCGCCTTCCTGCGCGGCGACGGGCAGTTTATAGCCATCGGCGACCACCGCCAGATGCCGCCAATCTTAGCGCACGCGTGGGATCAGGAGAGCCGACGCGACCTGAAACACGCGCGCCCGCATCTCTCCATCTTCGAGACCCTGCGCGCCCACGGCTTCCAGAGCGAAGCGCTCGACCAATCGTTTCGCATCCCCACCGAGATCGCAGCCTTTTTGCAACGCCACATCTACGCCGCCGACGGCATCAATTTTCGTTCGGACAACCGCGCGCGCATGCTCTCCGACGATGCGCTCGACGGCTGGCTCGGCGCGGCCTTCGCCTCCGAACATTCGCTCGTCGTCATCGAACACGACGAGTGCGGGTCGCAACAGTCGAACGAATTCGAGGCAGCGTTGGTGGAAGAACTGGCCGGGGTGGCTTGCGAGAAATTGGGGTGCGGCGCAGAGGGGGGCATCGGCGTGGTCGTGCCGCATCGAGCGCAGAAGGCACTGCTTCGCGCGCGGCTGCCGGGGTTGGCGAGTTCGATTGACACGGTCGAGCGTTTCCAGGGCGGCGAGCGTGAGTTGATCATCCTGTCGGCCACCGTCTCCGACCGCGAGTTTGCGCAACTTGAGAGCGGGTTCCTGCTCGAACCGCGACGCCTCACCGTCGCCATCTCGCGCCCGAAGCGGAAGCTGATCGTCGTCGCCTCGCGCGCCGTCTTCGATCTCATCCCCGCCGATCTGGACGAATACGAGCGCGGCGCGCTGTGGAAATACCTGCGGCACGAGTGCAGCCGGACGACGCTGTGGGAGGGCGAAGTGCGCGGGCAGCGCGTGCGCGTGCGGACTCTATGCGAGAGTTGATAAAACATTAAGACTCACCGCAGAGACGCGGAGCCAAGCCGCAGAGTTAACGCAGAGAAAGAATTTCAACTCTCTGCGGTTCTCTGCGGCTTGGCTCCGTGTCTCTGCGGTGAATGTCTTACGGGATTGGTTATTGCTTG
>DASYMM010000654.1:0-1865 GCA_036009085.1 Pyrinomonadaceae bacterium
CGGGCATGAAATTTAGTTTCAGGTTTCAAGCTCCAAGTTTCAGGACTGAGCAGGGTCTTCGTTCTTTAACTTGAAACCTGAAACTTGAAACCTGAGACTTAAGAGATGCGAACGATCTATGCGAAACGCTACGCGACCAACGCCGTGATGACGACGTTGACGGCGGCGTGCGCCTTCTTCGCCGTCGCCGTGCTCGCAGCTATCCTCGGCTACGTCGCCTATCGCGGCATCGGCGCGATCAGCTTTCGCTTTCTGGTCGAAACTCCGAAGCCCGTCGGCGAGGGCGGCGGCATCGGCAACGCCATCCTCGGCTCCCTGATTCTGCTCGCGTCGGCCTCGGTCGTCGGCATGCCCTTCGGCATCGCGACCGGAATTTATCTCGCGGAGTACGGCGCGGGACGCTTCGCCGCACTCGTCCGTTTCCTGACGGACACGCTGACGGGCATCCCCTCGATCCTCGTCGGCGTCTTCGTCTACACGATCATCGTCTTGCCGATGAAGCAATTCTCGGCGATGGCGGGCGGCATCGCGCTCGCCGTAATTATGATCCCCATCGTCGCGCGCACGACGGAAGAGATGATCCGGCTTGTGCCCGCATCCTTGCGCGAAGGCGCGCTCGCGCTCGGCGCGCCGCAGTGGCGCGTGACGCTCGGAGTCGTCCTGCCAGCCGCCATGTCCGGCATCGTGACGGGCGCGATGCTCGCCGTGGCGCGCGTCTCGGGCGAAACCGCGCCGCTTCTGTTCACGGCTTTCGGCAGCCGCTTCTTCAACGTCTATCTCGACCAGCCGATGGCCTCCCTGACCGTGCAGATTTACAACTACGCCATCTCGCCCTACGATGAATGGCACGCGCAGGCTTGGGCGGCGACGCTCATTCTGATGACGCTGATCCTCGTCATCAACATCACCGTCCGCTTCTTTACGCGGGGGAGAAAGCAGTGACGAGTGACGAGTGACAAGTTAAAGCAGCCTTATCTTCAAACTTGTCTTGATTCTGGCTCGTCACTCGTCACTCGTCACTTGAAAATTATGTCCGCACCATCTTTTATGATCGAGCCGCGTGCCACTGAGCCACAGCAGCAGCAGCAGCAACCGCAGCAGGAGCCGAAGCAGGTAGGAGAGCGGGCGCAGGCGACGCCGCAGCAGGGCACGAAAGTCAGCGTGCGCGAGTTGAACTTTTTCTACGGCGCGACGCAGGCTCTCTTTAACATCTCGCTCAGTATCCCCGAACGCATCGTGATGGCTTTCATCGGCCCTTCCGGCTGCGGCAAGTCAACTTTCCTGCGTACGCTCAACCGCATGAACGACACGATTCCCGGCACGCGCGCCCTAGGCGAGGTCTTGATTGACGGCGAAGATATTTACGCGCCGGGGCAGAACGTCGTGAGCCTCAGGCGCAAGGTCGGGATGGTCTTTCAAAAGTCGAACCCGTTCCCGAAATCCATCTTCGACAACGTCGCCTACGGACTCAGGATCAACCGACTCGCGACGGGCAAGACGGAGTTGCAAGACCGCGTGCAGCAGGCGCTCGAAGACGCGGCCATCTGGTCGGAGGTGAAAGATCGACTGAAAGCGTCTGCGCTCAGTCTCTCCGGCGGGCAGCAACAGCGTCTGTGCATCGCGCGCGCGCTGGCCGTGCGCCCCGAAGTGTTGTTGATGGACGAACCCGCTTCCGCGCTCGATCCGATTGCGACGCAGAAGATCGAAGAGTTGATCGTGGAACTCAAGCGGCAGTACACCATCGTCATCGTCACGCACAACATGCAACAGGCGGCGCGCGTCTCGGACGTAACGGCCTTCTTCTGGCTCGGCAAATTGATCGAAGTCAACGCGACCGAGCGGATATTCACCAACCCGAACGTGAA
>DASYMM010000655.1:0-3261 GCA_036009085.1 Pyrinomonadaceae bacterium
GCCCCCTTCGTGTTGCTACGCCTCCGTGGCGAGTGTTTCTACCGACGCTCAATCGCAGATAGACGCGGCGGGTTAATTGTTGATGCCGAACTGTTGCAGGATGAAGACGTAGTCGAACGCCGTCTCGCGCAGGGCGTCGTAGCGGCCGGACGATCCGCCGTGTCCCGCGCCCATGTTGATCTTCATCAGGAGCGGGTTCTTGTCCGTCTTGAGCGCGCGCAGTTTGGCGACGTACTTGGCAGGCTCCCAGTACATGACCTGGCTGTCGTTCAGTGAAGTCTTGACGAGCATCGTCGGGTACTCTTTGGCCGCGACGTTGTCGTAAGGACTGTAAGACTTCATGTAGGCGTAAGCCTCTTTCTCGTTCGGGTTGCCCCATTCGAGATACTCTTGCACGGTGAGCGGGAGCGACGCGTCCATCATCGTGTTGATGACATCCACGAAGGGGACGTAGGTGACGACCGCCTTGAAGAGATCGGGGCGCATGTTTGCGACCGCGCCCATCAACAGGCCGCCCGCGCTGCCGCCCGTGATGACGAGTTGGTCTTTTGCCGTGTACTTCTCTTTAATCAGGTGTTCGGCGGCGGCGATGAAGTCTGTGAAGGTGTTCTTCTTCTTCATCATCTTGCCTTCGTCGTGCCACTCTTTACCGAGGTCGCCGCCGCCGCGTATGTGCGCGATGGCGAAAATCACGCCCCGGTCAACGAGCGAGAGGCGACCGGAACTGAAACCGGGGTTGGACGGAATGCCGTAAGAACCGTAGCCGCTCAAGAGCAACGGCTGCGCGCCCGACTTGCGCAAATCTTTGCGGTAGTAGAGCGAGACGGGGACGCGCACGCCGTCCGGCGCGACGGCATAGACGCGCTCCGCCGCGTACTTCGTGGCGTCGTAGCCGCCGAGCACTTCCTGCTGTTTGAGCAGTTCGCGTTTGCGCGTCTTCATGTCGTAGTCGTAGGTGCTCGAAGGCGTGGTGAACGATTGATAGCCGTAGCGCAGGATGGTCGTATCGAACTCCGGCGTGGCGTTGGCAAAGGCCGTATAGACGGGTTCGGGAAATTCGAGATAGTGATGTTGCCCGCTCTTGAGGTCAACGACGCGCAGTTTGTTCAACCCCTGATCGCGCTCCGAGACGACGTAATAGTTGGCGAACATCGTCAAGCCTTCGAGCGTGACGCCCTTGCGCACGGGCAGAATCTCCTTCCAGTTCTTCGGCTGCGGATCGCTCGTGGGCGCGGTGACGAGACGGAAGCCGCGTCCTTTATCGTTCGTGCGTATGTAGAAGAGTTCGCCGTGATGTTCGGGATAATACTCGTGCTGGCCTTCGCGCGGCGCGATCATTTTGAACGGCTCGCCCGGCTTATCCGCGCGCAGGTAGCGATACTCCGTGTTATTGGAACTCGATGCTCCGATGAAGATGTATTGACGGCTGCGCGAGCGGCGCGCGCTGACGCGATAGAGTTCGTCCTTCTCTTCATAGACGAGCACGTCCTTGTCCTTCGGTTCGCCGAGCGTGTGGCGATAGAGGCGGTGCGGGCGTTTGGCGGCGTCTTCGGTGATGTAGAAGAGAGTTTTGGCGTCAGCCCAGAAGGCGTTGGTGACTTTGCCGATGTCGTCGGGCAGGAGTTTGCCGGTGCGCAGGTCTTTGATGCGGAGGAAGTATTCGCGGAAGCCCGTCGTGTCGTGCGAATAGGCGAGGAGGTTCGCGTCGTCGCTGACGACGTAGGTGTTAATCGCCGTGTACTTCTGTCCCTGCGCCAGTTCGTTCAAGTCGAGCGTGATCTCTTCGGGCGCGGTCAGGCTACCTTTCTTGCGCGCGAAGATGGGGTATTGCTTGCCCGTCTCGGTGCGCGAGTAGTAGTAGTAGCCATCCTGCCGGTAGGGGACGTTGGTGTCCGTCTGCTTGATGCGACCGAGCATCTCCTGATAGAGCTTTTCCTGAAAGGCTTCCGAGCCTTTCATCATCGCGTCGGTGTAAGCGTTTTCGGCTTCGAGATAAGAGATTACTTCCTTGTCGGTCTTCTCGCGCAGCCAGAAGTAATCGTCGTTGAGGGTCTCGCCGTGGAAGGTCTGGCTCTTGGCGAGTTTCTTGGCCGTAGGCGGCGCGGGTGTCGGCTGGTTAGTTTGTGCCATGATGTCCGTGTGACTGAGTGTGATTAACGCGCCGCTGTAGAGCGCGAGCATGAAAAGCAGTTTCTTCATCAGGGTTCTCCAATTCGTTCGCAGAACGTGAACTGTTTTTAACGTGACGGGCGCGGCTGGCGTGTCTTCGTCCGCGACGCATGACGATGAAATAGACGCGCATTATAATTGCCACCACACACGCCCCGCAACCGCACCGACAATCGCCGGTGTAAGACGAAATGAGGCGCGACAAGGTTTCAAAACGGCGTCCGCCGTCGAACTTCGTCTCGTGCCTCCTTGGTGTCTTGGTGTCTTGGCGGTGAGTGTTTGCTTGATCCAGTTCTTAACCACAAAGACACTAAGACACAAAGGGAAGACAGAGAAAACAAGCAGTTATTAAGCGTTATTGCGCCGCTTCCCCGTCGCCTTTTCCCTTTCACTTTTCCCTGTGCTTAAATGTCTGCCCGAAAGGTTTTCAAGAATGAGACACGAAAACACGCTCGACGCGTCGCAGACCGCGCTCGTCATCATTGATATGCAGGAGGCGTTTCGCACCTCCATCTCCGACTTCGCCGAAACCTCCGCGCGCATCGCCCTCATGGCGCACGCCGCGCAACTCCTCGGCGTCCCCGTCGTCGTCACCGAACAATACCCGAAGGGCTTGGGACGCACCGCCGGGGAGATTCGCGCCGTCCTTCCAGCCGCGCTTGAGCCGATTGAGAAGACCGCGTTTAGTTCCTGCGGCGCGCAGGAGTTCGTCGCCGCGCTCGAACGCTTCGGGGCGCGACAGGTGCTCGTCTGCGGCATCGAAGCGCACGTCTGCGTCAACCAGACGACGCACGATCTGCTCGCGCGCGGCTATCAGGTGCATCTCTTAACCGAATGCATCAACTCGCGCTCCGCGCACAACCGCGAAACCGGACTCGCCAAGATGCGACAATCCGGCGCGCTCCCCACATCCATCGAAATGTCGCTCTTTGAACTCATGCGCGACGCCGCCCACGAACAATTCAAGGCGGTGCAGAAATTAATCAAGTGAAAACGTCAGTAGTCAGTGGTCAGTTGTCCGTTGCATGTGACTTTCCGAGCGAGTTGCTAAAGACGAAGTTGATCAACTAAGCAGAGACAAAGAACAACTGA
>DASYMM010000656.1:0-6197 GCA_036009085.1 Pyrinomonadaceae bacterium
AAAGCCCCGAAGGGGCGAGATGTAAAAGCCTGTGGCAACGCCACAGGAATCGCGTCGGCATCAGGCCATGCCCTGTCAGGGCGGAATAATCTATCTCGCCCTGACAGGGCTTCTCATCAAGGGCGACTCCTTGAACCCGGCGCGATGCGCCGGGCTATCGCATGTCGCCCCTTCGGGGCTTTTCAAACAGCTTCTAAGAGCGTACTTTCAAAGCTCCGAATTAACTACACAACCTCCTCATTTTTCTTTGCGCCTTCTGGTTTCTTTGCGCCTCCAGCGAGAACTGCTTTTCACGCTGGAGGCGCAAAGTTAAGACGTAAGACGCAAAGGAAGACCGGAAGTAGTATGGTCAATGTCGAACGACGAAAGTATAAGCGCGGGAGATTAACAAGACCTGAACGGGATGTTACAAAGTCGAAAACTTGCTGCGGGCGAGCGGCGCATCCGGTCTCGCTCCCCCGTGTTCCGCGCGTGGCGGCGGGGCTGTGCTATGATGTCTTTCGCCGCTTTTCACCATACAGTTTTCTGACCTTCTTCTGACGGGCTTCGGGTGTTATGAGATCAGGCTCCTTCATGCGAAAGACGCGGACGTTGATGGGCTTCGACGCGCTGCGCAATCTGGTTTCCGATTCGATGGCGATTGACATGGGATCGGCCAGCACGATCATCTCCGTGCGCGGGCGCGGCATCGTCGTCGACGAACCCTCCGTGGTCGCCGTCAGCAAAACGACGGGCGAGATCGTCGCCATCGGACGCGAGGCGCACACGATGCAGGGGCGCGAGGCGCGCGACGTGACGCTCGTGACGCCGATGGTGGACGGCGTCGTCGCAGACTTCGAGCGTTCGCAACGCATGCTCGATCATTTCGTGCGCGAGGCGCGCAGCGGCATCTCGCATTTCAGTCGCCGCGCGGTGATGAGCGTCCTCTCCGGCGTGACGCACGTAGAGCAGCGCGCGCTCATGGCGGCGGCAGAAGCGGCGCACATCGGGCGCGTCTACATGGTGGAAGAGGGCTTGGCGGCGGCCATCGGCGCGGGCGTGTCGGTCGAAGAACAGAAGGCTTCGGCGGTGGTGGACATCGGCGGCGCAACGACGAACGTGGCCGTCGTCGCGCTCGGCATGATCGTCTACGCGCAGGCCGAACGCGTCGGCAGTTCTGACATAGACGAGGCGATCATGGATCGTTTGCGTCGTCATCACGGACTCATCATCGGCGCGCCGACCGCCGAACGTTTGAAGATCGAACTCGGCTCGGCCGTCGAACCGAAAGACGCGGCGCGCACGCTGACCGTCAAAGGCCGCGACGTGCAGACGGGCACGCCGCGCGCAATCGATGTGACGAGCGACGAAGTGTGCGGCGCGGCGCAGAGCGTGGTGCAGCGCATCGCGCGCGTCGTGCAACGCGGCGTGGCCGAACTATCGCCCGAAGTGGCCGCAGACATTTATGATCGCGGCTTGATGCTAACGGGCGGCGGCGCGCTCCTCGAAGGCATGGCCGCCTTCTTGCAAGCCGAGACGCGCCTCGCCTCGCGCATGGCCGAAGACCCCCGCCACGCCATCGTCCACGGCCTCTCCCAACTCTTCGACGACCCGCTCCTCCTGCGCCGCGTCACCCGCAACGAACCCTCGCTCCTCCTCGACGCCGACGCCGGCGCATTTGAGACATAAGAAATCAGTGCCGAGTGACAAGTGACGGGTGACAAGCAAGGGAACAAAAGCAAAGCATCCTTTGTCTTAAACTCGTCTTTCTTCTTACTCGGCACTCGTCACTCGTCACTGCTTTTATGACTTTTACGCAAATTCTTCACCGGCAACTGCGCGTGGCGCGCGTCTATGGGATTCCGGTAAGGATAGATTATCGCTGGTTCATGGTCTTCGCCCTGAGCACCTGGCTCATCGCGAGCAACTTCGAGCAGGGCACGCCGCTTGTCCGCTACGTCAACGTCCCGCCTTCAACCGCTTGGGTCGTCGGGCTGGTGACGACGCTCGGACTCTTCCTCTCAATCTTCGGGCACGAACTGTCGCACGCGCTCGTCGGGCGCATCGAAGGCATTGAGACGGAGGAGATCGTCCTGCACCCGTTCGGCGGCATGGCGCGGCTCAGTCGCGAGCCGGACAATGCGCGCGCGGAGTTTCGCATCGCGGTCGCTGGCCCCGCTTCGAGTTTCCTTTTCTCCGTGGTGGCTTTCGGCGCGATGATGCTGGCCGCCGCCTTCGAGCAGCGTCTGGCAGGCGCGGTGCTCTTCATCATCGGCTTCTGGAACCTCATGCTCGCAGTCTTCAACCTGCTGCCCGGTTACCCGCTCGACGGCGGGCGCGTGCTGCGCGCTTTTCTCTGGCACCGCAACGGCAAACTCGAAGAGGCGACGCGCATCGCGAGCTTAGGCGGGCAACTCATCGCTTGGACGCTCTGCGTCTTCGCGCTGCTTTTCTATTTCAAGACGGGCGACCTGTTTATGGCCTTGTGGTCGGTGGTCGTCGCGCTCTTTCTCCATAGCGCGGCGCGCAGCGTAGGCCGTGGACGAAAATCTTTGCAGACGGTGGGCGAGGCGATGAGCGCGCCCATCGCCATCGAGCCGGACGTGCTCGTCAGTCATTTCCTCGATCTGTTTTTGCCGCAACACCCGCAAGAGGCTTTCCCCGTCGCGCGCGGGCGCAGTCTCCACGGCATCCTGACGCTCGCCGACCTGAAAAAACTCCCCGACGCGAGCCGTCATCGCACGCGCATCGCAGACGTGATGCGACCCGTCGCGCCGGAGTTATTCGTTGACCCCTCGACACCGCTCACGCGCGCCGACGCCCTGATGAAACAGAACGGCGCGGGCGCGCTCGCCGTCCTCGACGCTCGCGGAGAACTCGTCGGCTTCCTCCAACGCGGTCGTCTCAAACGACGCAAAGAAACCAGATAATCCTTCAAATTTTCGCCGCGAATTTTCGCGTGTGTCTTTGACGCGCAAGGCGCGCGCAAAGCTCGTTGTTGATTTGTGGCGTGCTTTTCGTCATAATCGGCGCGGATGCGTGTAGCTTAAACACTGCGGGGGAGACTATAGATGCTGGCTGTTATCGGCGCGCTCATCGCGAACGGGCTGATTACTATCTTGAAGTTTATCGCGGCGGTGATCACGGGTTCGTCGGGCATGATGGCGGAGGCTTTGCACTCGCTCGCCGACACGACGAATCAGGTTTTTTTGCTGCTCGGCCTGCGTTTCTACAAGCGTCCGGCTTCGGAGAAACACCCTTTCGGCTACGGCAAAGAGCGTTTCTTCTGGTCGTTCATCGCGGCCATTTTTATCTTCGGCGTCGGCGCGAGTTACGCGCTCTACGAGGGCTTCCAAAAGCTCTGGCACCCGCACCCGCCCGAACAACTCGCTTGGGCTTACTGGGTGCTCGCCATCTCGCTCGTGCTCGAAGCCGCCTCCATCGCGCTCGCGCTCTATCAGGAGATCAACGAAGCGCACCACGAAGGCATGACGTTCGTGCAGTACCTCCGCGAATCGAAAGACCCGACGGCCAAGACCGTGCTCTTTGAAGACTCGGCCGCGTTGCTCGGCATCATCATCGCGGGCATCGGTATCTACCTGACGGATCATCAGGTCGGCCCCGCGCTCTTTCAAGGCCAACAGCCCGGCGCGTTCTGGGATGGACTGGCTTCGATGATGATCGGCGTCGTGCTCGCCATCGTCGCCTTCTCGCTCGCGCGCTCGTCGCGCGGACTGTTGCTCGGCGAAGCGGCGACGCCGGCAGTAGTGGAACGCATCCGGCAGGCGATTTTGAGCCACGAGCACGTCTGCGAAGTCGTCGAACTGTTGACGATGCACCTTGCGCCCAAGCAGATTTTGATCAACGCGCACGTCAACTTTCGCAACGAGTTGGGCACGGACGACATCGAGCAAGTGGTCAACGAAGTGGAAGACCTGATCAAAAAAGCCGAACCGAAAGTTGACATGATCTTTTTAGAAACCGCGCGGGAAAGCACCGCCGAAGAGAGTGCGCCGCTCCCGCTGCACATTGGATGAAAGGAAGTGACAAGTGACGAGTGACAGGTGACAAGTTAAAGACAAGCGAATCGTGAATCGTCAATCGTGAATAGAGAAAGACCTGTCTTTCTATTTACGATTCACGATTTACCCTTTACGGCTCTTGCTCGTCACCCGTCACTTATGACTCGTCACTTGAATTATGTTTCTAGCACCGTCCTACATGGAATATTTAGACAGACTACGCGAGCCGCGCAGCATTTTGGACATCGCGCTGGTCTTTCTGATCGTGTACACGGTGCTGAAACTTTTGCGCGGCACGCGCGCCGTGCCGATGGCCGTCGGCATCGCGTTCTTCGCGCTGCTCTACTGGATCGCTTACAAGCGCGATCTCGCCACGCTCGAATTCGTCCTGCGCGGCGCGCTCATCTATCTCGGCATCGCGATCATCGTCCTCTTCCAGACCGAAATTCGACAGGCTTTGATCTCGCTCGGCAACCAGATTCGCCTGCCGGGACTCGCGCGCCATCGCGGTCAGTTCGGCGAAGGCGTCTATGACGAGATCGTACTCGCGGCGACGACTCTGGCTTCCACGAAGACGGGCGCGCTCATCGTCATCGAACGCGGCGTCGGCTTGAAGAACGTCACGGACGGCGGCGTCAAGATGGACGCCGAACTAAGCTACGATCTGCTCGTCACGATCTTCAATCCGGCGACGCCTTTGCACGACGGCGCGGTCGTCATACGCCGTCACCGCGTCGCGGCGGCGGCCTGCTTCTTGCCGCTCACCTTGAACCCGCGTCTCTCGAAAGACCTCGGCACGCGCCACCGCGCCGCCATCGGCATCACGGAGGACACGGACGCCGTCGCGGTCGTCGTCTCCGAAGAGACCGGACTGATCTCTTTCGTGAGCGGCGGACAAATCCGTCGCGGCCTCGATGCCACCAAACTGCGCGCCTCCATCTTCGACGCGATCAAGACCCCGACGCGCACGAACGAAGAGGCCGCGCCGCTACCCGCCGACGCGGAAAACGAGCGCAACGAAGTGGTTTCAACGTAACAACAGAGGTCAGAGGCTAGAGGTTAGAGGTCAGTTAAAAACAAAAACTGATTCTCACAGACCTCTAACCTCTGACCTCTAGCCTCTGCTCTTATGACTTTACGCGACATGGAAAGGGATGCCGTCCAGATGGGGCGGCGATGGTTGTACGATCTCCTGTTTGCCGATTGGGGATTGAAGTTGCTCGCGCTCGCCATCACGCTCGGTTTGTGGTTCGCCGTGACGGGGCAGCGCGTGCCGACAACCGCGTCGCTGCATGACGTGCGGCTCTCTTTCGTTCTGCCGACCGGCATGGAGATCAGCAACGAGCCGAGCGATAAAGTTGACTTGACCCTGCGCGGCAGCAAGCGCGTGCTCAATACGATCAAATCGGGAGACGTATCCCTGAGTTACGACGCCAGCAGCTACCGGCAGGGCGAACGCGTCGTGCGGCTCTCGCCGAACAACATCACGCTGCAATTGCCGGAAGGCATCAACCCGGAAGGCGTCGTCATCGAGCGCATCGAACCGGGGAGCATTCCGCTCAGGTTGGAGCGACGCATCGAGCGCGAGTTGGAAGTCGAACCCAAGACCGAAGGCAAATTGCCGGAAGGCTTCGAGTTGACGGGCACACAAACTCTCCCGTCGCGCGTGCGCGTGCGCGGGCCTGAGAGCCACGTCAACGCGCTCGAACGCGCGCCGACCGAAACCATCATCATCGAAGGCCGGAAGGAAACTTTCACCGCCCCGCAAATTGCCATTGACATTCAAGACCACAAAATCGTCGCGCTCGACGCGGTGGTTGACGTGCTCGTGAAAATCTCCGAGGCGCAGGCGACGAAGCGACTCGAAGGCGTCGCCGCGCGCACAACTGACGGCGCAAACTCGCGGCTCACGATTGAAGTGCGCGGCGCACGCTCCGTCGTCGAAACTTTGCGCGCCTCCGAACTCTCGGTCGTCTTCGACGCGGCAGCCGACGGCACAACGCGCCCGCGCCTCGTGCTGCCGTCGAATCTGGAAGGCCGCATCGAATTAATCTCAACGAATCCTTAAAAGAGCGGTCAGCCATCGGCTATCAGCCGTCAGCAAGAAAGAATCGCAAAATTGCTGATAGCTAATCGCTGATAGCTGATGGCTGATAGCTATCCATGAAAAAACTTTTCGGCACGGACGGCATGCGC
>DASYMM010000657.1:0-12367 GCA_036009085.1 Pyrinomonadaceae bacterium
AACGACTATGAGATTCAGCAACGGCAAGACGTGTATGCTGTTTTTAGCGAGTCTGGGGTTGATGTTGTTCGCGGCGGGCGGCGGGGCGACGGCGCAACGGCCGCCGCTGCCGAATCCGGTTCTCGTCTATACCGCCCCCGAGTTTTTTCAGCAAGGCGGCAAACAATGGATACGCTATCGCTACAACGTGGACAACTTCAACGTCTATCCGAAAGAGATGTTCGTCGCCGCGCCGGACTTGCCGCCCTGCGGGCAGAACGCCAAAGCCTCGCGCACGTGGGTTGACATCTACGAGCAGAGCGGCAAGCGGCTCAACGGCTTCTGCGCCTTCAACAGCCCGGACGACCTCAACAAAGTCTGGTTCGCGCTCGCAAGCGACGCCATTCCGCCGAGTTGGGTCTACATCGAACTGACCGACCGCAAGACCAACACGAAATATAAATCCGCGCTGGCCGAAACCACGCAGTAGCGAGAGAGCACGAACGAGCGGGCGCGCTTTCGCCTCTTCTCGCTGGCGGCAACCTTTGCGCGACCGGGTAGTGTCGTCATTTGAATTGAACTCTCTGTGCGCCCTCTGTGCTCTCTGTGTCTCTGTGGTCAATGCTTCTCAGAGCAACTCACCACCGCAGACACAGAGAGCACAGAGGGCGCACAGAGGAAAGCTGAAACAAGGACACGACCTGTAATTGAAGAAGGAACGACTCCGAGCCGTGTCAATTTACGATGAAGACTTGCGCCCGCTCGACCTTGCGAAGGTCAGCACCTACCCGCTCGCCTCGCGCCCGAGCAAAGTCACGGCGGCGGATTTTGCCGAAGCCATCGCAGACGATTCCACGCTCCGTGAATTCTTGCGCACGCTGCCCGACATTCTCGCCGTGCGTTCGCTCAGAGAAATAGCCGCGCAGGTGCGTCGCGCGCGCGAGTTGCAGAAGCCCGTCATCTGGGGCATCGGCGGCCACGTCATCAAGACCGGACTCGCGCCCGTCATCATCGATCTATTGAAGCGCGGCTACGTCTCAGCCGTCGCCGCGAACGGCTCCGTGCTCGTACACGATGCGGAGATCGCGCTCGTCGGTTCGACTTCGGAAGACGTTGACGCCACGCTCGGCCAGGGCGCGTTCGGCGCGGCGGAAGAGACCGGGAAACTTTTGAACGCGGCGGCGCAAGCGGGCGCGCGCGACGGAATCGGAATCGGCGAAGCGTTGGGACGCGCGCTCACGGAGCAGAACCCGCCGCACGCCGCGTTGTCTCTGCTCTGCGCCACCTACGCCGCGCGCGTGCCGTTCACCGCGCACGTCGCCATCGGCGCAGACATCGCGCACTTCCACCCGACGGCGCACGGCGCGAGCCTCGGCGCAACCTCGCACACGGATTTTCGCCTGCTCTCGGAACTCGTCCGTCGCATCGACGGCGGCGGCGTCTATTTGAACATCGGCTCGGCGGTCGTCTTGCCGGAAATATTTTTGAAGGCCGTCACGCTCGTCCGCAATCTCGGACACCCGCTCGCGGATTTCACCACCGCCAACTTCGACTTCATCCAATCCTATCGCCCGCTCACGAACGTCGTCCGCCGCCCCACAAGCGACGGCGCGGGACGCGGCTACTCCATCACAGGCCATCACGAACTGATGATCCCGCTCCTCGCCGCGCAGATTCTCTGCGGTCAGGATTAACCGCAACCGTTAACGCCTCTGTCACATTGGGAGCAACCAACCGTTAGAATCTGGCGATCAAGCCGACGCGAGCGGCGCGCGGCGTCCCCGGCGAGATATTGGTGTTGCTGTCCGCGTTGACGTAGTACTTCCGGTTAGAGAGATTTTCAATGTTCCCCTGCAAACGCCAACGCTCGTTGAAGGAATAAAAGATGGCGGCATCCGCCCGCGTGTAGCCCGGCAGGATGACGCTGTTATCAACCGTCGCGAACATGTCCGAACGATAGATGATTCCCAAGCCTGCGCCCAGACGCGGAAGAATCTGGTATTTGTTCCAGAGCGAAAGCGTCTGATGCGGCACTTGCCCGACCTGCTTCCCGGCCACCGCCGCCGTGGTCGCGCTGTTGATGTAGGCGTCTTGATACGCATAGCCACCGGCGACGCTCCACGCACGCGTGATATTTCCAGTGACCCCGACTTCAAATCCGTTGGTGCGCTGGCTTCCGGTCTGGATGATTCTGGTCGGGTCGTTCGGATCGTTCGCACGCGTGTTCGTGCGGTTCAGACGATAGACCGCCGATGTCAGCGAGAGGTAACGGCGCACGTCCCACTTCACGCCGAATTCATAGTTGGTGAACTTTTCCGGCTCGACCTGCTGCGTGATGGTCGTCAGCGAAGCGAACTGATCTCCCGCGCTCGGCAGATAGGAGACGCTGTAACTGCCGTAGAGCGAGAGTGCGTCGAGCGGCTTGACGACCACGCCCACGCGCGGCGAGACGAGATTGTCTATGCGGCGCAAGTCGTCGCCGTTGCGGTTGTTGTGATATTTCAAGTCGAAATAATCGTAGCGCACGCCGACGACGACCTGCACATAACGCGAAAGCTCGATCTGATCCTGTAGATAACCCGCCGCGAGATTGAGCCGGAGACGATTGTTCGCGTCCGTCGCGTTCGGGCGGAAGGTGACGGGCGTGGAGATCGTCGGGTTGTCAAACGGCACTTGAATGGAGGTCGAAGTGTCGTTAAAGAATCCGGTGTTGCGCAGGTTGTTCGTGCGCTGGCGGCCTAGCTCGATGCCGCCGACAAGCGTGTGGCGGATGCGCCCGGTTGACACGACATACGTGAGGTCTGTCTGGTTGAATAAATTCTGGCGTTTGGTGGCGTTGTTGTACGCAGTCAACGTGACGAGCGTTTGCGCCGCGTTCGCCGCGCCCGGCACGTAGTTCTGATAGAAACGATCATAGACGCCGAACTGCGTGCG
The DNA here is from genome assembly GCA_036009085.1 of Pyrinomonadaceae bacterium. Taxonomy (GTDB): domain Bacteria; phylum Acidobacteriota; class Blastocatellia; order Pyrinomonadales; family Pyrinomonadaceae; genus JAIVJZ01. The sequence goes on from DASYMM010000657.1 coordinate 2,914, forward strand.
ATTACGAATGTTCAATTTACCCGCTTGATGATCGATTGTGCCCGACAGGATGTTCACGCCTGCCCGGACGTGGCTATCGTCGGGATTGCCGTAGAAGGTATCAATCGGAACATCGGCGGCTCTGCCCTGAAATGAGGTGATGCCACGATCAGCGGTGCGCTCGTCGTGGAAGCGTTCGTAGCCGAGTGTGATTTTCGTCTCCTTGCCGGGAAGGAACGTGAAAGTCGGGTTCAGGCCGTATCGTTCGAGTTCGAGGAAGCGGCGGAAGCTGCCGGAACGCTCGAACATTCCGTTCAGGCGGAACGCAAACTTTTCGTTGAGCGGCTGGTCGAAATCTCCCTCGACGCGCTTGTTCGAGAATGAACCGCCTTGCAGATAAAGTTCGCGCAGAGGGGAGAAGGCGGCTTCCTTCGTGACGCGGTTGATCACGCCGCCCCCGCCGCCGCGTCCGAAGATCATCGCGTTGGGGCCTTTCAAAGTCTCGACGCGCTCAAGGTTGTAGAGGTCGCGGTAATACTGCACGTCGTCGCGCACGCCGTTGAGGAAGAAGTCCGCGCTGCTTCGATTGCCGCGAATCACAACGTCGTCTCGATTATTTTCGCCCTGATGCGCGGTGATGCCGGGCATGTAGCGCACCACGTCGCTAATGCTCATCAGCATCTGCTCTTTGATCTGCCCTTTCGTGACGACGGTGATCGTCTGCGGAATATCGCGTAGCGGCGTCAGCGTTTTAGTCGCGCTGTTGATGCTCTCCGTTTGATAGTCGCCAGACGCAACAACGGTTACGCTGCTCGCCGTCCCCGCGACCTGCAAAACCACTTCCAGAGTCGCGTGTCGTGTCTGGCTCAAATTAACCGTCTGTGCAGACTCGGCAAAGCCGGAGGCTTCGACCCTCAAGACATATTCTCCGAGTTCGAGTGCCAGAGAGAACTCGCCGTTCTGGTCTGTCACCGCAGAGAAATTAGCTGAACGCCCTTTCGCTTCGGCAACGATTCGTGCGCCTGCCACGGCTGCGCGGTTCGGGTCGAGCACCTTCCCTCGAAGCGTCGGTTGAGGAGTCGGAACTTGCGCCCGGCAAAGCAGCGTTCCGTTGACAGACAGAGTTAGAAGCAGAGGGAGCAGCCAGCCTCGCAGACTTGAGCGCAACATGGGAAGCTTACCTTTCGTCAGGAAAGTGATTTTTATTCAGGGCAGTTGATTATGAAATTGAAATCCGTTTTCAACGGAATCGAAAATACGCTTTGAGACGTTTGGCTGTCAAGTTAATTTTCCACGGAGTGGTTCTTTTAATTTTCCATGGGGTGAGTTTTTGGAGGTTCGGGTGTGCCGTCTCCGGTGGCTTGCAACCGTTTAAAAGCAGGGCGGCGAACTGACTAAGTCCGCCGCCCTTCCCGGTTTCAAATCGCCGTGCCCGTCAGACGCTTTAAGCGCGTGCGGCGGCCAAAGTTGAGAAACGTTTCCGCACGCGCACAGGTTGAGTGGCGGCGGAGTCGGGCGCGGCCACCCGGCAACGTTTCCAGAGGTGATTGGCGTCTTTTGGACTATCGGGAGATGGAGCCAACTTACGCTCGGAAGGAATCGCGCGCAAAAGCTTTCTCTTGGCGTATATGGCTATTTATGAGCCGATCTTGTTTTGCTCGATCTGTTCCTTTTTCGCCGCGTCGAGTCCGAGAAATTGCTCCCGGTACTGGTGCGCCGTGACGCCGTAAGTAGCGCGGAAATCACGCGCAAAGTGGCTCTCGTCGTTGAGTCCGATGAGCGCCCTGATCTCTTTCACGCTCAGGAAAGTTGTCTCCAACAATTCCCTCGCGCGTTCGAGCCGTAGGGTTTTGAGATATTTGGCGGGACTGCCTCCCGTCTCGGCTTTGAACAGATGGCAGAAATGAAAAGAGGTTAAATTGACGGCGCGCGCCATATCATCAAGCGTGAGCTTGGCACGCAAATCCCGTCGCATGAGAGCCACAACGTTTTGCACTCGCACGTCCAAGGTGAGACTCCTTTCCGGCAAAATTGAGAGTACACAATTCGCCGCGTGAAGGTTACGCGTTACAGAAGACTGCTGTTTTCAAGTTCGGGAGTATGCGCCGAGCATGGGCACGCCGCTTACGAAATTCTTACGAGCCAGCCAAGCGGCGATGAGGAGAGAGACAAATTACTGTAGCCGGAGAATAAAGTAAACCTCGAATTGACGGATTTGAGATTCGCCGCAGATTACACGGATTATTTTGCGACTTTGCGCGGAGGAAATTTCCCGCACCGAGACCATACCGGGCGCGAGGCCGAGGCCGGAGAGGTGTGTGTTATAATCCCCCCGCTCGAATCCACAACATCATCGGAAGCGCACGCTTTCCTTATAGTTCAGGGGGCATTACTTTAATGGACGCAGACCGTTTAGAACATTTTCGCGGCATACTAACCAAGCAATTACGCCAGCACACGGAGCACGTGAAAGACAACCAGCAGGCCGCGCTCGACATGATCGCGGACGACGGCGTGAAAGACAGCGTTGACATGTCGCTGCAAGACGTGAATCAAGAACTCCAACTCCGCCTCGGCGAACGCGAATCGCAAGCCGTCGCAGACATTGACCAGGCATTGCTCCGCATCGAAGAAGGCTCCTACGGCATCTGCCAGAGTTGCAACAAACCCATTGACGAACGCCGCCTCGAAGCCGTCCCCACCGCGCGCTACGACGCCGCCTGCCAGTCCAAACTCGAAGCCCAACAAGGACTCGACGACATCGCAACTTTGTAAAAAGTGACGAGTGGCAAGTGACGAGTGACGAGCGCAGACAACTAAATCGCAGATAGTGAATCGTGGAATAGAGAAAAGTTAAGTCCCTCTATTCCACGATTCACTATTTACGATTAAGGAGTGACGGCTTTTTAAACTCGTCACTCATCACTGCTCTTAAGCTTTGGGGTGCGACTTGTCGTAAACCTCGATCAATTTTTCCATGGAGACGTGTGTGTAGATTTGGGTGGTGGAGAGGCGCGCGTGGCCGAGTAGTTCCTGGATGTGGCGGAGGTCTGCGCCGCCGTCGAGGAGGTGCGTGGCGAAGGAGTGGCGCAAGGAGTGCGGGCTGATGTTGTGGATGCCCGCGCAGATGGTGATGTACTTGTCCACCATGCGCCCGACGGAGCGCGTCGTGATGCGCGTGCCTTGATAATTGAGGAAGACGACTTGCTCGTCGCGTTCGGCGACGGGCGCGTTGTTGAGGAATGCGCCGCGCACGGTGAGGTATTGCATCAGCGAGTGCAAGGCCGGGTCGCCGAAGGGCACGATGCGCTGCTTGCGCCGCTTGCCCGTCACACGCACCATCTTGTTTTTGAAATCAATGTCGCGCAAATTCAGTTTGACGAGTTCGGAGACGCGCATGCCTGTGCCGTAGAGAAATTCGAGGATGGCGCGGACGCGTTTTCCGAGGTCGGTCTCCGTGTCGGGCGTTTCGATAAACCGGACGGCCTCTTCGATGGAGAGGTGGTTCGGGAGTTTCTTTTCCAGACGCGGTGTGGAGACGAGTTTGGCGGGGTTCATCTCGACGACGCCTTCGCGCAAGAGAAACTGAAAGAAGGTGCGTAGGCTCGCGAGTTTGCGCGCGATGGAAGTCTTCTTCTTGTTGGCGGCATGCAGCGTCGAGAGCCATTCGCGGATCGTGATATGGTCGATCTGCTTGAGGTCGAACTCGCGCCGCGCGCCGGTCGCACTGTCTGCGGGCGCGAGATGGTCGTAGAACTGGCCGAGGTCAATCCGGTAGTTGCGCAGCGTGTGCTCGCTCACGTTGCGTTCGTAACGCAGGTGCTCGAAGAACTGTTCAAAGAGTTGTTCGATCATGTCGGTTGCGACTAAGGCTTGAGGCTGAAAGTGTAAATGATGAAACCTGAGATCGGCACGGGCTGGCCGGAGACCAGCGTGGGCGCGAATCTCGCCTGCTGCGCCGCGGTAATTGCCGCCGGGCGCAACATCATGTGCCCGCTCTCCACACGCGCCGAAACAACTTTACCACTCACGTCAACCAACACCCCTACGCGCACCACGCCCTCGACTCTCATCTGCTTCCCCATCGCCGGGTAGAGCGGTTTCGGCAGACTCAGAGCTTTCGAGTTGAGTTGGCCGACGCTGAGCGGGGCCTTCGGCGCGCTCCCTGTTGTCTGCGGCGGCGGAGACGTTTGCGGCGTTGCGGGTTGCGACGTTGACGACTGCGGCGACGCGCTTGCGTCCCCTCTCTTTTCGGGAGCGGCGGCCTGTGTGTTTGGAGTGGTCGGTGTTGCTGCGGTGGACGCGGGCGTGGGTGTTGGCTTCGGCTCGTTTGACGCTTCACTTGAAGGCGGTGCGGCTTCGGGCGGCGGCTTCGCAGCGTCGCCGGAGGCTGCGGGTTTCGCTTCGGGCGGCGACTCGTAGCTTTGCGCAGAAGGCGTCGCCGCTGTTTTTAATTCCGCCGCCGGCTCCGCTTTCGGCTCCGGCTTCTTCGCCGCCGGGCTGACGCGCACGTCCAACTCGGTGCGCGCGGGTGCGTCGCCGCTCGTCTCTGCGTCCATGTTCTTGCTGCCGTGTGCAGGCGCGCCGAGCGTGATGGTCGAACGGGCTTGGCGGATCGCCAGATCGCGCGAGATCGTGAGCGGCGGGTCGGCTTCCGCCTGCGGCTGATTACGGCTCGCAGCGTCTTGCTGCACGTCGTTCGCGTTACTCACGAAACGTTCGGGCAGCGACGACAACTGCTGCGCGCTCAGGCGCGGGTAGTAGCCGCGCCGCGCACGCACGCGCAAATTAGGGCGCGTCTTGACGCGCAAGTTGATGACGCGGAAACGCCCGTCGCGTCCCTCGTCGGTCGGGTAATAGCTGAGCACGTACTGCTGCGAGAGGTCTGCCGAGATTTGCGCGAAGGCCGAATCGAGTTCGGCGGTGTTCTTCGGGATATAGACCGCGCCGCCCGTTCTATCGGTAAAAGTTTCGAGCCGGCGCACGGCCATCAGGTCGTACAGATTCGCGTTCTCGAATATCCCCGTCTGCACGGCATAGACCTGACAGTCGGCGGCGATGATGCGGCGCAGCACGTCGTCGTATGTCAGGTCGCTGATGGTGTCCGAGCCGTCGGAGACGATGACGAGAACTTTGCGTCCGGGCATGAGGCGCAAATATTCGGCGGCGTGCGCCATCGCGTCCATGAGTTTCGTCGCGCCTTCGGGTTTGTCGAAGTGCTCGATGGTGCGGACGAGTTTTTGCACGTCGTTCGTCAAAGGCTGCACGAGATCGAAGACCGTGCCGACCGAATAGATCGCCGCCTGATCAACCGGGCGCAGCACGCTCTTGAAGAAACGCATCGCGGCCTGCTTCTCGAATTCGCGCGACGAGCGGATGCTGTCGCTGTTATCGAAAAGCATGACCATGCGCACGGGCGTCTCCGCGTGGCTCAAGCCGCCGATGGGCTTCGGCTGCCCGTCCACGCGCAACTCGAAATCTTCGACCGTGAGATCGGTGATCGCTTTGCCGCGCGTGTCCGTCACCGTCGCCGAGACGGGCACGAGATTTGAACTCACGCGCACGATGTCGCCATCGTCCACTTCAACCGACTCGTCGGACTTCGGTGTCGTAGTTGCGGCGTCCGTCGCCTGCGGGCGCGGCGTGTTGTTCTCCGGCGCGGGCGTCTGCGTGGGTGTCGGTGTAGCGACGGTGGCGCTGCTCGGCGCATCGGGCGTCGCGGGTTGGCCGGGGACGTTCTCCGCTGGGCGCGTGGGCGTGGCGCGGCGCGGTCGCTGCGTGGTCGGCGCGGGCGAGGCGGAAGGCTCCGGCCTGCGGCGACCCGATTGCGCTTTGAGCGACGAAAGCGGCGCGAAGGCGAAGAGCGCGGCGAGGACGCAGAGACAAAGCGTGCGGCGACGGCGGCGACCGGCGTGAGCCGCGCGCAAACTTTCGTCAGGCGCGCATAGGCTTTGCGCCGCGACGTTCGCAGGCGGCGGCTGTCGTCGCGTCATCAGACGTTCGCCGCGAGCGGCGTCGCAGTCGGAGTTGTCGCGGAATCGTCCGTGTGAAGATGGTGCAGCCAGTTGTTCCACTCTGTTAACGCTCGTTCGACTTGAAGTTGATGCCGCTCGCGCTTGCGCCGGACGCGTTTGCGATCCGCTTCGGGCAGCGGTTCGAGGAGCGCGAAGGTGATGTTGACGGGTTGATAATTGTCCGTCTCGGCCGACGAGACGTAACGCGCCAGCGCGCCGACGGCTGACTTCGGCGGAGCCTCTACGAGTTCGCGTCCCGCCAACTGCCGCGCCGCATTGATGCCCGCGAGCCAGCCCGTCGCCACCGATTCGACGTAACCTTCGACGCCGCTGATCTGTCCCGCAAAATACACTTGAGGTCGCTCGCGCATCTGCATCGTGGCGGCGAGCACACGCGGCGCGCGTATATAAGTATTACGATGAATCTGCCCGTACTGCAAGAACTCTGCACGTTCCAGCCCCGGAATTAGACGAATCACGCGCGCCTGTTCGCCGTAACGTAGATGATTCTGGAAGCCCACGAGGTTGTAGGCGTCGGCCATCAAGTTTTCCTGACGCAGTTGGACGGCGGCAAAAGGCGCCCGCCCGCTGCGCGGGTCGCGCAGGCCGACGGGCTTCATCGGCCCGTAGCGCAGAGTGTCATAGCCGCGCCGCGCGAGTTCTTCGACGGGCAGGCACGCCTCGAACCAGCGCGTCTCCTCGAAGCGTTGCAGCGGCACGCTCTTGGCTTCCACCAGCGCGTCGTAAAAGACTCGATACTGTTCTTCGTCAAACGGACAGTTGACGTAATCGTCGCCGCCCTTGTCGTAACGCGCGGCGCGAAACGCGACCGTGTAGTCAATCGAATCGGCAGCGACGATGGGCGCGATGGCGTCGTAAAAATAGAGTTGCCCGTCGCCCGTCAGGCGCACGATCTCTTCCGCGAGCGCGTCAGAACAGAGCGGCCCCGCGGCGATAATCGTCAACGCATCATTCGGAACACGCGTTACTTCTTCACGAATCAGGGTGATGTTCGGATGCGCCTCGATGCGCGCGGTGACGAGCGCGGCGAAGCGATGACGGTCAACCGCGAGCGCGGCGCCTGCGGGCACGCGCGTCTCCGCCGCGACTTCCAGCACGAGCGACCCGCCGCGCCTCAACTCTTCTTTCAACAGATACGGCGCAGTCCCCGGCTCGTCTGACTTCAAAGAGTTGGAACAGACGATCTCCGCCAACTGCTCCGTCCGGTGCGCGGGCGTCTGCCGCACGGGACGCATCTCGTACAGGCGCACGCGCGCCCCGCCACGCGCCGCCTGCCACGCCGCCTCGACTCCCGCGAACCCGCCACCAATCACTACAACTTCGTTCATCGTTCTCCTATCGCTCGGTCTGTATCAGTTAGCAGCTCACGCACACTTAAGGCTTGTCGGGCGGTGGCGTTGAAGGTTCGGGCGGCGCATCTAGTTTATCGTCGCCGACGTTGGTGCTGAAGCGTCTGTAGTTGCTGTATTCGTGCGTGGCGTCGATGCGGAATCCGGCGAAGAGGAAGAGTTTGGCCGAGGCGTTGACTTGCGAGAAGCGTGGCAGCCAGACGCCGTCTTCGAGGCGCGTCTGCTCGAAGACCATTGCCGAGCCGGGACGAATTGACGCCAGCAGCCCGCCGCCGACTTTGTAACTTTCGGCGAGCCGCGCTTCGAGTCGCATCACCTGTCTATCCACAGGGTCGAGCCAGATGACGCCCGCCAGCTTGGCGACGATTGATTCGCCCCGGTTGGACGGCTTGAAATTGGGACGCGGGCGAAAGTCGAAGACGATGGCTTCGCGCTCCTGAAAACGCTCGCGGCGCGGGCTGACGAATTCGCACGCGCGCAAAAAGACCGCGACGCCAACGTTATCCTCTTCCGCCTCGCCGTCGCCGTTCCCGCCCGCGTCTTTGCGTTTGCGCGCACGCTCTGTGCGTTCGCGTTCACGCTTCTCCTTGCGCTTGGCGTTCTCGCGTTCGAGCTTCGCTATCTCTTCCACCACGCGCTTCTCTTCCCGCTCCAACTCCGAGGGCGTCAGCGGCACGCCGTCTTCGCTGATCAACTTGAGCACGCCCCCGCCGCCCGCCACCGGGTAGACTTCGTGGACGACGATCTTCTCCTTTTTGACCGCGCCCTTGCCGTCGAACTCGCGCTGCGTCTCCTTGCGCGTGAAAGTGTAATCGCTGACGCGCCGGTCGAGTTGCGCCTGATTGCGCGCGACGGCGCGGAGCAACTCCGAGACATTCAGAGCCGCGTCGCTCGGCGGCTCAAAGAGCGCATCGTCAAGCCCCGTGTTGTAGCGCACGCCGTTTAAGGTCAACAGGAGCGGCGCAACGTCGCGCCCGTCGATCTCAATGCGGTGCGATTCGACGAGGCCGCTCTGCGTCGTGCGGTAATCTTTGTAACGGATGACGAGTTCGCGCGAGTCGTCCGCGACTTGCAGGGGCAGCTTCCTGTCCGCGCCGAACCAGTAACGCAGGCGCGCGCCGTTGCGCCTCGAAAATTCGACGACGTAGGCAGGCTCCAAGTTGTTGCCGCCCTCGGAAAACTCAAGCGTGCGCGCGAGCACGTCCTGTTTTTTGTAATCCACGAGGCGGCTCGCATCGAGCGCAGAGAGCAGCTTGGCGACGTTGGCTTCCGTGTCTGTGAGCGTACGCAATTCGCCGCCGTCGCGTCGCAGCCAGGCGGAGCGTGCGTTGGTCGCCGCGTTCGACTCGCTTCGTTCGAGGGAGATGTCCGTGCGCGTCGAGGCCGGGAATTTCCTAAACGTGCGCGCCGTGCCTTCGGGTGCGCCGCCTGCGCCCTGCGGCTGCTGAACCTTCCATTCGTAAGTCGCATCGCGCACCGCGCTCTGTCGCTGCTTGCCACCGGAGGCTTTCAAATAGTCGTTCACGATCTTATCCGGCGAAGGCAACTTCCTCACGCGCGCCTTCTGCGCCCAGACTTCAGACAAACTGCCGTTTAAGATCAACAGCAGCGCGGCAAACACAAGCAGCGACCGCGCGAACGCAAACGCACGGCGAGTGTTTTTAGGAGCAACGCGGCTTTCTGTAAAACTGCTTTTCATCGTGAATCTGGGAATTGAAATTCGAGCGGGCATGAGCATCCGGCGACAAACTCATCTTAACTTACTTTGCATCTCCCGGCACAGGCACAAAGAAGGGCGAACGCGCCGATAGCTCGCCGTTCGCCCCACACTATTTTAAATCCGAGAGCTAATTTCAAAACTACGATTCAGCCACTCAACCCTTCGCGCCTTCCTTCCCGTCTTTGCGCCTTTGCGCGAACTGCTTTTCACGCAAAGGCGCAAAGTCAGAACTTAAGGCGCGAAGGAAAGCGGAGAATAGTTTCGCAACGCGCTCTTAGTTGCCGGAAGAAGTCAGGATGGTTGTCCCTCGGTCGTCTCTGTCGCGCCGGGCGGCTGCGGCACATCCGCGTCCATCGCCGCCGCAGATTCCT
>DASYMM010000658.1:0-15569 GCA_036009085.1 Pyrinomonadaceae bacterium
ATCAGGTGCGCCGCCCAACGGTGCATGTTGCGCAGGAGTTTGCCGAACGGAACGTCGTGTTCGAGATAGAGGATGTCGCGAAACGCCTGCACCTTCGTCGGGTGGTAGTAGAACATCAGGAGCACGCCCGTGAAGGTGAGCACGATGAATAGATAGAAGGTGATGCCGCCCATGCCCCACGTGAAACCGTAGCGCACTGCGTCGCGGTTGATCTTCGCGGGGTGGAGGTGTAGGAAGACGTTTGAGAGGATCGCGAGGCTGCGGTTGCGCGGGTCGGAGCGGTCGTGCGAGACGCGGAAGATAGACTTCCAGAGTTGCGTCTGTTGCGGGTCTTTGTAAGTCTTCGCTTCTTCAACCGCGCGTTCCTTGAGTGCCTGCCCCTGCTCTTTCGTCCGCTCGATCAAGCCGACGCCGGACGCGGCGGCGCGTCTGCCTTCGGGCGTCGAAGGGTCAACGGCGACGGCCTTCTTCCCGCCCGCGGGCACGCCGGACGCGGCTCTCAGCAGCGACTTGATGTCGTCTTTACCGGCGGGCGTTTGCGACGAACCGTTGCCCGCCTTCGGCTGGCCTTCCTTCTCGTCAGGACGTTCAGAATCCATCCTTATCTCTCCTGTCTAGCACCGAACACGAATCTAGCCGACGAATTGATTGCGTTTGAAACGGACGCGAAACTCTATAAAGGGATGTATGCGCCGGGTTCGTTAAACTTGTTGTCGCCGCCCTTCGGCCAATCGTAGAGGCGGCCTGTGTTGACGACGATCTGCCCTTCGGCGTCGAGTTCGACGTGCGCGCGATCCATGGGTCGCGGGGCGGGGCCTTCAAAGTTGATGCCCTCGCTATCGTAGCCGCTGCCGTGGCAGGGACACTTGAACTTGTTTTCGCTGGCCTTCCAGTCGGGCGTGCAGCCGAGGTGCGTGCAGCGCGCGTAGATGACGAAGAGACGGTCGGACGTGCGCGTCACCCAGATGCGATATTGCTGCTGGTACTTCGTATCCACGCCGAGGCCGTAGTCGCCGGGAAACCCGACGCGGAAGATGCTCGACGGCTCGAAGATCGCGCGCGGCAGGAAGAAGCGTAGGAACATCGCCAGACTCGTGCCGAGAAAACCGATCACGCTCGCCCAGACGATGCGACGACGCATCTTGTTGATGGGCGGTTCGGCGATGGTGTCCACGGTGGTCGGGTGTTGCCGTGCGGCGACGGCTGCGGGGATGCCTCTGGCGACGCTCGCGGTCGGAGTCGCGGAGGCTTTGGCCGCGCCCGGTGCGACGCGCGCGGCGGGCGTCGTGCCCGCAGGCAATTCCTTCGTCGCCTCGTCCGAAACTTTCGCGGTCGTCGTCGCAGGCGTGGATTCGCTCCCGGCCGTCGTGCTGCCCTTCGCGGCCATCTTGGCGGCGGCCTTCGCTTTAGCTTCGGCGATAATGCGCGCGCGCTTCTCTTCGGGAGTTTCGCCTTCGGGCGCGTCGCCGCTCGCAGATGCGGGCGTCGCGGGCGTCGTCGCGGCTGGCGGCGGTGTCGCTGATGTCGTCGCCGGTGTCGTCGTCGGTGTGGCGGCGGGAGTTTCGGGCTTGGCGGGCGTGGTGCCTTTGGCGGCCATGCGCGCGGCGGCTTTGGCTTTGATTTCAGCCATCATGCGCGCGCGTTTCTCGTCGGCTGACTCACCGGAAGGCGCGTCGCCGCCGACGCCTCCCGCTGCGGGCGTGGATTCGGAAGCCTCGCTCTTTGGGTCTTTTTCGCTGTCCAAACGCAACCTCCGCTGCAAGAAATGTGAGGCGGACGCGCTCACACGTTCTGGAGATAGACAAAACCCCTTGTTAGATAGACAAACCCCTTGTAAGCCTCACCGGAGAGAGATTGGTAGGACTCTCCACAAAAGAGAAGTGCCCTCTCCGCGTCAGGGATTTATTTGCTATGCGTTACTTAGAAGAGCCACCGAGTCAAATAAAATTATAGTAAAACGACTTGGCGTGTCCGCATTTTATACTCTTTTCACGGCATTGTGGCAAGATGTATTTTTGCAGGAATGCGCCGCGCCGATGCGCCGCGCAAACGCCGTAGAGGGGCGAAAAATGGACGACACGCACGACGACGACGACGCCCCGAAAGCGCAAGTGACGCTCTACACGCGACCCGGATGCCACCTCTGCGACGAAGCGAAACAGGCCATCCTCGACGCGAATTGCCGTGGCAACTACACGCTTCAGGAGGTCAACATAGACCTCGACCCGGCACTCGCCCGACGCTACGGTTGGGACATCCCAGTCGTCCTCATCAACGGCGTCGAAACCTTCAAACACCGTCTCACTTCGTCCGACTTCAAACGCGAACTCACACGCGCAAGGCTCTCTTCAAAGATTTAGAGCGATTAACAAACGTTTAACCGCGAAAACACACGAAACAACACGAAGAAGAAGCAGAACTATCTTTTCGTGTCGTTTCGTGTGTTTTCGCGGTTCAACTCTTTGCCTGATTAAGTTTTCCGGGAGGCCGGGCGCGTCACTTCGGCAGTGCGCCGACGCCCGCGCGCCCGTCGAACTTGTAAGAGGCCAGTTCCCCGGCGGCGTCTACGTAATGAAAGAATGCCTGTATCCAGTAACGCCCGTCGAACTGTTCGCGCCAGTGCGGAATTTCGCGTCCCTTGTACAGGAGCATGTCGCCCGGTCGGAGCGTGATGGCACGCGGCTGCCCGTTGCTTTCCAGCCGGAGCGGCCACGGTTCGGGCGCGTCGTAGCCGATGGTGAGCGACGCGCTGATCTCGCAGGCATGACGGTCTGTGTGCTTAGCCAGCACTGCGCCCGTTTCGTAAATTCGCAGGTAAGAGTAGGTCGGCAACAGGCTCAAGCCCGTGGCCTGTTCCATCGCGGGTTGCAGGTGCAGCAGAATACTCTCCATCAGCAGGTCTGCGTAGCGATCATAAAACCCTTGCCGTCCTTCGCGCGTCCCGAAATAGTTATTGGCCTGCGACATCAGGGCATAAGTCGTGTAAATTTTCAGGCTCGTTTGATCGAAGACGCCGCGCGCGACCGTGTACCCGTCACGCTCGAACGACGCGTGTTGTGCGTCTGCCTGCGACTCGTCGAGCGTGAGAACTATTTCGGGCTGTCCGGCGTGAATGTGCTCGCTGCTCCGGCTGGCAGAGACGAGTTCGGTTTTCGTAGACATGTCGTTATCGCTCTCAATGATAACTGCCTGAACGTTAATACTTGCGGGAGGAGCCGGGCGTGAGACCGCATCCCTGCGTCCGACTCCTCTCCGCAACTGCGAGACAACCGGCGACCGGCTGATTCAAGCAGAGCCGGAATGTTGCCTCTCCGCGTGACGGGTTATTACTGCGGATCGTGGGGCTCGCCAGGGTGTGTGCCTCGAACGTCGCCGGGGTCGGGCGGAGGCGGCGATGAACGTTGCGCGTCGCTACCGCCCGGCGAGGGTTGCCCCGCGCTTGGCAAAGGTATCCAGGCTTCCGGCGTGGGCTGGCCTCCGCCGCTCGCGCCGCTTCCACTCTCCTCGTTGCTCAGTTCCGAATCAGAGGCGGGTAAATCTTCTATGCGTGCGCCTGTTTCTTTAGCATCATCCGTTTTATCTTCCGACATATAAAGCTCCTTTCAAATTGTTAATGGTTAAGCCCTCGCCGCTGATAAAACAGTTAACGGCTCCGGGTCGAGATAAAGCCACGCAAACCGAATTGCAGGTTTGCAAACTACACGCGCGCCGCCGCGCTACGTGCGACGCGAATTGCTCCCGCCCGTCGGCGCGTGCCCAACAGAGGCCGGAGGAAAGGAAGTTCACGAAATCTGTTGAATCCCTGCATGAGCAAGTCCGCTTCCCCGTCGTTGATGGTGTACGTCCGGCGCAACTCCCGTAACGCTTCCGCGTCAGACAGTCCGCCGAGCAAGTGCCCGATGATCTCCGCACGCGCGCTGCCGAGGCGCAGGCGCAGAGCCTTGTCCGCGTCCATCTCGGAGAGCCAATCCGTCAACAGAGCGCGCCAGTCGCTCGCGTAGCCGTGCCGCGCGAGCCATCCGAGGAAGGGTTGACGCTCTGTGTAAGTGCAGAGCAAGGCGACGAGCAAGCGATGCTCCGTGCGGCTCAAGCGGTGCCAGTAGACTGACTGCAAAGGATGCGCCGCGCGCATGACGGCCAAGCCCTTGTCGAGCCAGAGACGACTCTTTGCGGGCAGCCGCTCAAGCACGCCGTCGAGTTCCGGCGCGTCGTCCGTGTCTTTCAAATAGAACGTGACGAGGTCGCCGAGGAGTACGAAGTGTTGCCAGCCGTGCGTGCCTCTCAACGTCTCTTCGGCGAGGGCGACGCGGCGCGGGTGGCGGCGTCGGAACAGGTATCCCATGAACTCGCGGCGACGCTGAAACTCTATCGGCGGGCGCGCACGGTACTGCACCGCCATGCCTTCCTGATAGTAAGAGTATTGCCTGAGTCGCGGTATGCGTTCGGCGGTTCGAGCGACGAGCGTGACGGTCGGGCAGTCGAGATGCCACACGCGATGTATGAACTTCGCCCCGGCGGCGATGGGGCAGACATCGCCCGGCGAGACGTATTCTGCGCGGTCGAACAGAAGCGAGCCGGTCAATAAACCTTCGCCGTGTCGAGCGGCAGGCTCGAAGTGATAGGTGCAGTTAAGGCTGTGTCCGGTGAGGTTGGTGAACGCGCCGGAGAAGGAGTGGTCGTGGATGGATGTCTCTGTGTCAACCCAGAAGTAGAGGTCTAGGACGAAGCGTTCGGTGCGCCAGACGGTCAGGGGCGGTTGACCGAAACGACTGCGCGGGTCGAGTTGCAGCGGCAGAGACGTTCCGGCACGATTGACCCACGCGATGACTTCGTCTTCGTCAAACTGCTGCTGATACGAAGCTTCGCGCAGACAATCGGCGGCGATGTGATGGAAGAATTGGCGGCGGTAAGTGCGCGCTGCCCAGCGACGCTCGATCTCTTCGCCAAGACGCCCGAGCGCGTCCACACACCGGGGCGGGCGCGCTCCGGCACGCGCTCTTGTGACCTTCATGACCGACTCCTGCGACTCGTCTGTATTATGAAGAGCTTGAACAAGCGCGAAAGATGTTCGCGGCGGCAGAGGCTTGCCCGGCGTCGGCCAGAGACAGACCGGCGCGTGGCTTTCAGCGACAGGCCGAACTGCCTGAGAGCCGCCGACGAAACACACTCTGTTGCTTGTGTATCAAGAAATGCTGCTCACGATTACGAGGCGGAAGATTAGAGAAGATGAGCTTTTCTGTCAAGAAACTCTTTCGCTCGCGTGCGGCTCACGAACCGCAGAGCAATCCACGATTGCCGACAAGATTTACTTACAAAAGCAGGAAGAGAAATGCTATAGAAAGTCGGCTGATAATTTCTATCCGAATTAAATGCGCGGGGTGGTCAGTCTCGCACTTCAAACTTGATGTCAGGTTGGCGCATGATTCCTCAGACCATTCATTACTGCTGGTTCGGGAGCGGCAAGCGGAGCGCGCTGCTGGAAAGATGTATGGCTACGTGGCACGGAGTCATGCCCGACTATCAGTTGAAAGAATGGAACGAAACCAACAGCCCGCTCGATAACAGTTATGCGAAAGCTGCGTACCGGCAAAAGGCGTGGTCGAGATTATCCAACTACGTTAGATTGCACGCGCTCTATCAGGAAGGCGGCATCTATCTCGACACCGACGTTGAAGTCGTCCGCCCGCTCACACCGCTGCTGCAACACAAATGTTTTCTCGGCTTCCAACAGGAAGCGGAAGGCGACGACTGGGTTAATACCGCCGTGATGGGCGCGGAGCCGGGACACCCTTTTTTGCAGCGCAGCATGAAACTGACCTTGAAGAAATTTGCGGACGAGGGAGAGTTCTATCGCAGCCCTGCGATTAACACTGCCGTCTTAAAAGAGATGGGCTTGCGCGCATACGGCTTTCAGGAGATCGACAATGTCACGCTCTACCCGGCGGAATATTTTTATCCCTATCCTTGGTCGGGCAAGTTCTCGCCGGATTGCATGACGGAGAACACCTACTGCGTCCATCACTGGGCTGGCTCATGGTTGAAGCCAGAGAAGCGCAAGCTTTCCAATCCCGGACAGTTCGTAGGGCGAATGCTGCGTGCTCTCGCCCGAAGGCTTTAACGCTTGCGGCCTCGCCGATTTTGAATAGCTTTGAATAGCAAGGTCTGTCACTTGATAAAATAGTTTGCGACATCGAGGGCGACGCGATAAAGTTGTATCGAATAACGGGCGAGGGGCGGGTGCTTTGCGGCACGAGTGAGACCTTCTGGATCGTCGCCTAGCCACGTGTTGGCCTTAGTGATTGGCTTAGATGAATGACGCCCCTCTAGTCTCCGTCATTATTCCCTGCTACCGGCAGGCTCATTATCTCGACGACGCGATTCAAAGCGTCCTCGCTCAAACCTATCGCAACTTCGAGATCATCGTCGTTGACGACGGCTCGACGGACAACACGGCGGAAGTGGCCGCACGTTACGACGGGTTGAAGTGTCTCCGCCAGCGCAATCTCGGACTCTCCATCGCGCGGAACAACGGCCTACAGGCCAGCGCGGGCGAGCATCTCGTCTTTTTGGACGCCGACGACCGGCTGCTGCCCTGCAATCTCGAAACGGGAGTGAACGCTTTACGTGATTTTCCAGAGTGCGCCTTCGTCTATGGTTTTTGCGAATTGATAGACCACGACGGCGTACACATCCCCACCCCGCCCCGCGTTCCAATTCGTGACAATCACTATCGCGCCTTGTTACTGGAAAATCATATCTGGACACCCGGAGCAGCCATGTTCCGGCGTTCCATCTTTTCGCACGTCGATGGCTTCGACCCGTCTCTCAACAGAGGTTGCGAAGACCTCGACCTCTATCTACGCATCGCGAAAGATCATGCGATCCTCTGTCACGGCAAGCTCAACCTGCAATATCGAAAACATGCGGGCAGCATGTCCAGAGACAGCTTGAGAATGTCGCGTGCGACCAATGACCTGTATAAAAAACATTTGCGCGAGGTTCAGGGCGAGCGGGAGTTGGAAGAGATTTGTCGCGGTAAGATAGTTTCGCGGCGTCGCCTGTTATTGCATCGTCCGTTGGTGATCCGGGCAGTCGAGATCGTTCGCTTGCGGAGACGCTTCCGCGCCGCTAAATCGTATCTTCAACAAGTCTTGCAGAGCCGTTGAGTTATAGCTCAACGCACAGACGCGGCAACGTAATCAATCAAAGAATGAAATCCGTCGAGCGACGGGACGGACGAGGGATCAGGAGGCGCGTTCAAAGACGTTTCCGGCGGCGAGATGAAGCGTCGCGGCTTTTTCGTCAATCAACTCGTAGAGTTGTTCGCGCTCGCCGTCGTCGGTCGTCTGGCGGTAGGCGAGCAGCAGTTCTTTGAGCGAAGCGAGTTCGCGATAGACTCCGGCATCTTCGACGGGCGGCGTTAAGTAAGAGATCAATTCGGCGTAAGAACGCCTGCGCGCGATTGAGCCTTCCGAAGGGTTGTTGACGCTGTAGATATAAACGTTCGGCAACTCGCCGATGAGCCGGTCAGGCCAGCAACTTTCAGACAGCCCCACCTGTTTACCCGGCATGAACTCCAACGCGCCGTGCGTGCCGACGTGCGCGACCGAATCCGCGCGAAACACTTTTTCGATGAAGGCGTAGAAAGCCGCGAAGCCGTGATGCGGTGCGCCGCCGCGCGCCATCAACATCTTCATCGGGTCGCCTTCGTAGCCGAAAGTCGGCTGCACGCCGACGAAGACGTTGCCGAGTTGCAAGCCCTGCACAAGGAGCGTCCCGCCGAAAGAGTTGATCGCGCCCGGCGCGCTGCCCCACTCCGCTTCGATCTCCCGCGCGAACGGGCAGAGCCGCTTGTATTCGTCAACCGTCATACGGTAAGCCACGTTCGCCGTCGCGCCGTATGAGTCGGCGTTGCCGCCGAGCAGCCGCTCGCGCAACTCGTCCGCGCTCGACGGCACTTCGACCGTGTAGCCCTCTGTTTGCAGACGCCCAAGCATCTCCCACAAACTCGGAAACACGTCGAGGTCGGCGGCTGTGCCGATGTTGCCTTTGTTCGGCGGGAAACAGAACGTGACGAGCGCGAGTTTGATCTCGGAGCGCGGCGCGGTTTGCAGTCGATTCCATTTTGCGAGACGGCGCGCGATGCGCGTGCAGCGATCTTCGAGCGGCAAGGGCGACGCACACGCCTCGGACATGCCGCCATAGACGAAAGGTTCGGTTGCGCCGTCGATTTCCGGGATCGCGATCTGCATCCCCGCCTGCACGGGATTCAGCCCCGTCCAAGAATCGCGCCAAGCCTCAATCGTCTGCACGTCCAGACTCACGGCGGAGCGAAACGGCACGTTCAACCCGCGCAAAAATTCGACCGCCGCCTCGCTGTCGTTCATCGCCGGGCCGCCGACGAAGCTGAACCCCGTCAGCGACACGATCTGGCTCACGCGCGGTTTGTCCGTTATCCGTTGTCCGTTGCCCGTTGTTTTCGACTCGCGCGACGCACGCCCTTTCCCTGCGGCTACGCGCAACGGACGACGGGCGACGGACGACGGACGTTTTTCGACGAAGAACATCTCGCAAGCTTCGCGGTTGTCCATGAAGGTCGAGATCGCGGGGATGGTCGCCAGCCCTTCGGCTTCGATGGCGCGAATCAAGGCGTCGTAGTGCGCGTGTGCGCCGCTCACGATCTGCGGTCGCATCAACAACAGGCCGATGGTCTTCGCCGGGTCGAGTTTCGCCCCGCCCGCTTTACCTGCGCGGCGTTCGTACCACACGCGATACGCCTCGAACGACTCGAAGAGCGCGGGCGCGTCCGGGTGATAGACGGCGACGGCGGGCATGGATTCGGGCGGCGGGAGTTCGATCTTTGCCAAGCGTTCGTCTCCCGCATAACTTTTTAATGCGAGCAGCAGCATCGCGCGGATGTTGGCGGGCGTGGGTTGCAGGAAGTAGCAGAAGATGGAGAGGTAGTTCTTCGCATCGCGCAGGCGACCCGCGTTCGGCACCACGCGCAACAACGCGGGCAGCCGCTCGATGTAACGCAAATATTGCGTGTGGCTCCCGCCCTTCCGGCTCCCGCGCCGCGCGCGCGCCTGCTCCCCCATCCACGCGCCGACGCGACTCACCAGACGCCGCGCCATCCCTTCATTCGCGCCCGACGCCCGCCGTGTTCCGGCTCCTATCGCCGCTTCATCAACAACGGCATCTTCCGTTGCCGTCTCACGCCCGAAGCGCAAACGCCCCATGCGCGTCTGTCGCATCAAATCCGGCATGCAATTGATGACGATGACGGCACGCTCCGCAGACCTGTGCTTTTCCAGCAGCGGGATCAGGCGCGCCGCGTTCTCGCCGTCCGTCACGTGTATGACGAAGACGACCTGCGACTCGCTCAACTCACGCTCGATCTCTCGCCACTGCGCCGCGTCCAGCGGCGCGCCGAAGTTGTAGGCGGCGACCTTCAAGCCTAAGCGGTGCGTGCGCTCGATCTCGCGCTCCGCCTGCTTGAGCGGCGCGAGCAGACTTGAGCCGACGTAGAGCGTCGTGATCTTAAGCGACGCCTTCAATGCGATCCTCCAATCCGGTAAAGATGTCGCGCAGTTGTTCGATCACGCCCGCCTCGGCCTGCCAGAAGCCGCGCCCCTCCGCTTCGAGCAGGCGCGCCACGAGCGAACGCGCCGAATGCGGATTGAGTTCGCGCAGGCGTTCGAGCATCCGCTCGTCGAGCACGAACGTCTGCGCCACTTCCGTATAGACCCAATCGTCAACCGCGTCGGCTGTCGCGCTCCACCCGAACGTGTTGGCGACGTGGCTTTCGATCTCGGCCACGCCGCGAAAGCCGTGCTTGAGCATCCCTTCGTACCACTTCGGATTGAGCGTCTTCGTGCGCGTCTCCAAGCGGATCGTCTCTTCCACCGAACGCACCTTCGCCTCGCGCGAGAGCGCGTCCGACAGATAAATCGCCGGGCGCGACTCCGACTGTTTCTCCACGGCCTTCGAGACGCCCCCCAGATACTCGAAATAATGATCAACGTCCGTGATGCCGATCTCGAACGAATCAATGTTCTGATACGTCGCTTCCACGCGCGAGAGCGCGCTATTCAAAGCCGTGCGCGCTTCGCGTCCTTCGAGCGCGCGTCCTTCTGCGTCGCGCCCGTAGGCGAAGCATTTGCGCGTGACGAACAGATCGGCCAGCGTGTCGTCCGCGTCCCACTGCGAATCCAGCACCATGAAGTTGACGTTTGTGCCGTAGTTCCCCGCCGCGTTTGAGAAGACGCGCAGCGCGGCCTCTTCAAACGGGCACGCGTCCCGCTCCATCTGCGCTTGAATGTTGCGCCGCACGTAGTTGGACTCCGGCGGCTCGTCGAGCGCGGCGACCGAGTGCACGGCGCGGTCGAGCAAGCCCATCGTCGCGCCGAAGAGATCGCGGAAGATGCCGGAGACGGTCATCACCACGTCAATGCGCGGTCGGCCTAATTGTGCGAGCGGGATCGCTTCGACATCCGTGACGCGGTTCATCCCGTCGCGCACGGGGCGCACGCCGAGCAGCCACAGGGCTTGCGCCACGCCTTCGCCCTGCGTCTTGATGTTGTCCAAGCCCCAGAGGACGAGAGCCATCGCCGCGGGGTAGCGTCCGTGCTCCGTGCGATGGCGTTCGAGCAGAAGTTTGACGACGCGTTCGGCGCGCGAGAAGGCGAGATCGGAGGGCACGCTGTAAGGATTGACCGCGTGCGTGTTTCTTCCCGTCGGCAGGATGGCCGGATTCTGCACGATGTCCGCGCCCGGCCCCGGCTCGATGTACTCGCCGCGAAGCGCACGCACGAAAGCATCCAACTCTTGATTCTCTTCCAACTGCGACGCGATCTTTTCCAGCAGAGCGAAGACGCGCCGCGACTCTACGGGCGGCACACGCGCCGTCGCTTCCAACCACGCACACGCGCCCTCCGTCCCGTCTCGCAGGAAACGCCGGACAGCCTCGCGCATCGTCGCTTCCACACGCTCGCGCTCACGCAAACTTCTCTCGCCCGCGCTGATCGCCTCGCTCAACTCCGCAGCCGCGTCGAGTTGTAAGTTTTCTTCGATGAGTTGCGGGAGCGCGCGTGCGTTCGCTTCCGGCCTGTCGAACGAGGCGACCATGCGCAACAGGTCTGCGCGCTCGACTTCGACCGACGCGCGCCCGAAGACGTGCAATCCGGTCGGGATCAAACGCTCCTCGATCTCCGACACCTGCTCGCACAGTTCGAGCACGCGCCGGTCGCGTTCATCCTTTGTCAGCCGAATTTGATCCACAGTCTTGCTCATACTTGACGTTCTTCCCTTTGCGCCTTTGCGGGAGTTTATTCTTTAGTCAGCATTAAATCTCACGCAAAGGCACAAAGAAGAGATCACGGATGGAATTTGAGACTCGCGCTTAACAGGCAAAGATAAAATAGCGATGTTTGATTCGCTTTGTAAACGAGAATATCGTTTATTGCCACGCGGGGAGATGCACGTATTGCCCGCCGAGCGCGTGCGCTAATGCCTGCCCTTCGCCGCCAGCGGTGAAACGGTTTTGCGTGTCCACGACCAAAGGGGCGACGCCGAGGCGTTTTAAGGCCACGCCGATCTTCTCCACTTCGCTTTTGATTTGTCGCCGCAGGTCGCGTAGGTCGCCGCCTGTCTGACCGTCGCGCGGAACGTTCGCGCGTCCGTCCGTGAAGACGAGCAGGACGATCCGCGCGGTTCCTTGTCGCGCGGCGCGTTCCGAAACTTCGAGCGCGCGCAACAACCCGGAACTCAGAGGCGTCGCCCCGCCGACGGGGAGCGCGTCGAGCAGGCGTTTTGCCAGCGCACTCGATTGGCTCGGAGCGAGCAAGACGCGCCCCTCGCGTTCGCGGAAGGTAACGAGCGAGACGCGGTCGCGATTGAGATACGATTGCCGTAGCAGACGCGCCAGCGCGCCCTTCGCCTGCGCGATGCGGTTGAGCGCCATGCTGCCCGAAGTGTCAACGGCGAAGATGTAGAGCGTGCCCGCGCGCCGGGTGAAACGCTTGTAACGAAAATCCGTCGTCTCAACTTTGAGCGTGCGCCCCTCGTGTGCGACTTGAGACGCGTTCACTTCGCCAACGCGACGACGAAACATCTGCGTCGAAGCCGCCGCGCGCACGGTGGCATCGAGCGCGATCTTCAAGTCGTCCGTCCGCACCGGGACGGCGCGCGAATAACGCCCGCGCGCGCGGCTCGCATTCGTACGCGCGCCGGCCTGCCGCTTCGCGCGCGAGGTTGACTTGTTGACCGTTCTCTTCACACGCAAACGCTCCTCGAAGGGGTTCGACGGGAGACGCGCATCAAGCGGCGGCGCGGGGCGTGCATCGGGCGGCGGCGCGGGGCGTGCGTCTGACGAAGACGCACGGCGTTGCTCTTGGGAAGGCGCGGGACCTTCATCGTGGCGCGCGCTTGTTCTGCCCGTCGGGTCTTCGCGGCGCGACGCGGTGCGCGCGTGGCTCCCGCCGTTGTCGTTTCCGCCCGGCTCGTCGGGCGAGCTTTTTTTTGGCTTGCGTTGTTGCGTGTCGCTCGAAGCGGAGTCTGGTTCGAGCTGCGCTGCGTCTTCATTCGCGCCGAAGAGTTCCTGCGTCGCCTGTTCGATCTGCGTGCCGCCGCCGGTCTGTTCGAGCGGGTCGCGCCGCAGGCGGTGGCGGAGCGACATCGCGGCGACACGGCGCACGTCTGCGCGCGTCACCTCGCGCCGGTTTTCAAACGCCGCCAGCGCACGCGCCGCACGCGCAAGGGTCAACTCTCCGCGATGGCCGTCAACGTCGAGACGCTGGCACAACTCGGCGATGCCGCGCACGATGGCCGCCGGGAGTCGAACTTTTTGGACGACGCTTTGCGCCCGTGTGAGACGGCGACGCAAGTTCGCCTGTTCCTCCGCCCAACGCGCGCAGAATCCGGCGGGGTCGCGGTCGAAGGCTTCGCGCCGGTTGATGATCTCGACGCGTTCTTCGAGGTCTGCGGCGGTGCGAATTTCCGTGTAGAGGCCGAAGCGGTCGAGCAGTTGCGGGCGGAGTTCGCCCTCTTCGGGGTTGCCCGAACCGGCGAGGACGAACTCCGCCGGATGCTCCAACGAAATCCCCTCGCGTTCGACGCGGTTCAGCCCTGAAGCCGCCACGTCGAGCAACAGATCGACGAGATGATCTTCGAGCAGATTCACTTCGTCAATGTAGAGAAAACCGCGATGCGCGCGCGCGAGCAAGCCCGGCTCGAAAGTCTTGACGCCCTCCTTGATCGCGCGCTCGAAATTGATCGTGCCCGCCACTCGATCCTCCGTGGCGTTCAAAGGCAGTTCGACCACGCGCACGGGCGCACGCGTCTTCGCCAGCTTGCCCGTCGCGGCGAGTTGCGCGCGGCAATCGGCGCAGAAGTTTGTCTCAGGCGTTGGGTCGCAGCCGTAGAGACAGTCGCGCACTTTCGTCAGAGGCGGCAACAGTTCGGCCAGCGCACGCACGGCGGTTGACTTCCCCGTGCCGCGATGTCCCATGATCAAGACGCCGCCGATGGAAGGCTGGATGACGTTTAAGAGCAGGCCGAGTTTCAACTCTTCCTGCCCGACGATGGCCGCGAAGGGATAGACCTGCCGCTCAGGCGTCGGCAGCGTGTGCGCGTCTCGCTTGTGTGAAGTGTTAGCCCGTCCGGTCATGCTTTAGCCGAGACGATTTTGAATTGAAGTCGGGGCGACTGGAATGGACATGTAGCGTCTGGTCAAAACATGCCCGACGAGCGAGAGCGCGGCCACCGCGAAGAGCGAGAGCACGACGGGCGCGCTCACGGCGTTGGCCGCCGAACCTGCGCCCACAGCATTCTGCACGGCGGTCGCATAGACGTAAGACTTGATAGCCATCGCCGCGAGCGTCGCGATTAAAAATCGCGCGGGCGGAATGCGCGCCAGCCCCGCCGCGTAGTTGACGACGCTATGCGGGCTTGGCGCGAGCCGCAGTCCGAAGAGCGCGAGAAAACTCGAATGCGTTGACAGGAAACGTTGCACGCGCCCGTTTTGAAAACGCGCCGCCCACGCGCCGCCGACAAAACCCGCGATCAGATAACCGCCCGCCGCGCCGAGCACGCAGCCCGCCGTCGTGATCGCGGCAGACCAGTGGAGCGGGAACAACAGCGGCGTGAGGATCAAAAAATACGAAGCCGTGAGGCCGCACGCGAGGCTTGCGGTCATGATCAAAACGATGACGAACGCCGTGACGAAGCCCGCGCCGCTCGCCTGCCACTGCTCCGGCGAAGACCACATCCCCACGCGACTATAAAGCAGCAGCGCAACCAGAACAGCCAGCAGCACCACCGCGACGCGCCACGCACCCGCCGCACGCCGCCCGACCGCTTGCTCCCGCCCTCCCGAATTTTGTCGCTCTGCCATTCGCTCGCTCAAAAAATTTCTCGTCGCCGAATCTTTCAGTGCCGCGCTTTTCCTAGAGTCATAGTTTCAACTTTTCTTTGTGCTTCCTTAGTGTCTTGGTGGTGAATGCTTTTTAAGACCACTCACCACCAAGACACCAAGACACAAAGGAGGCATAGAGCGCGAAGTAATTTAGGAAGCCGCCGTTACGGCTCGATTGACATACGCAACACGTCGGACATCGGCTGCCTGTTGATAGTCCCGTTCTTCGAGGTGATCACGATCATCCCTTTCTCGACCGTCACGCGGCGCACGCTCGACATGTCGCGCACAAACGTCTCGCCGTCGCGCATGATGATGACGAGGCGCGGGCTTGGAGCGGGCGGCGCGGGAGTCTCCTCTGGAACAGTCGGGACAACTTCGGCGGGCGGCGCGCCGGTTCTTCTCGCCGTCGTGTTCCGGTTGTTGCGTGCGCGCGGCACTCTGACGGGGCGCGCGCGTTCCGGCTTCGCCGTCGCGGGCTTCTCCTCCGCGCTTGTGTCGCTACGCTCGCTTGCCGCCGCTGCATCGCTCTCGGCTTTGTCTTCCGGCTTCGGCTGGTCGCCTTTCTCCGCATCGCCGCCCGTTTCCGTGGCGGGCGGAGTTCTGCGTGCGGTCTGCGCGCGAGTGTTGCCGCGCGTCCCCGCTCTGCCTCTGGCCGGTCTGGGGCGCGCAGGCGTTCTTCTCGGCGCGACCGCCGGCGACTCCGGCGTCTCCGCTTCCTTCGCTGGTTCTTCTTTGACGGCGACCTCGGCCACAGGCTCATCGATGCGCGCCCCGGTTGATGTCACGCGCCGGACTTTCTTGTCCGCGCTTCTCGCGGGCGTAGGCGTCGGACTCGCGGCGAGCGTCTCGCCGGACGAAGCGGCGTCGCTCGCGGCGAGACGGTCTGCGGGTCTGAACGCGCCGCCCAACATGACGCGATAAATGCCCTCCGCATCGTTCGGCGTGCGCGCCTGCACGCGCAGGATGAGCGGCTCCTCGCGGCGCAGATAGACGCTCTTGGTAACCCGCGTCGGACTCCCTCCGGCATAGAGCGTGATCTTCGCGAGCGGGCGCAAATTACCGGCGAGGAAAACGTCTATGTCGCCGTCAAGGTTGGAGCTTTCAACCGTGAGTTCGAGATCGCCTTGCAGGCCGTTGAAGGTGTAGAAGTAGC
>DASYMM010000659.1:0-3727 GCA_036009085.1 Pyrinomonadaceae bacterium
GGCGCGTGCTTGGAATTTTCGCGCCCCCATCCTTAGGGCTGAAAATCACGCTTCCAACTCCGCCCTGTGCCCGGCGTGTTTTATTTTGTGACTGGCGACGAGCGCGAGGAGAAGTTTTGAGCGCGCGAGCGGAGCGCGGGAGGGTGTCGCAGGCGTTGAGAGCGCGCGATGGGATCGGTTAGTTGATGAGTTTGAATCGCTTCAATTTGCGGTAGAGCGTCGGCCTGTGCATTTGGAGTATCTGCGCGGTCTTTTTGACATTGCCCCCGGCGCGTTCGAGCGTCTGGGCGATGGCTTCGCGCTCGATCTCTTCAAGCGTGAGGTGCGGCGGGATGAGGCATTTTAACTGACCCGTCCCGGCGGCGTTCAGGTGTTCGGGCAAACTCTCGATGGTGAGTTGCTCTTCCTGACAGAACAGGACTGCGCGCTCGATGACGCTCTCAAGTTCGCGGACGTTGCCCGGCCAATCGTAGCGCATCAGGAGCGACAGCGCTGGTTGCGCGATGCCGCGAATCTGCTTGTGATACTTCTCCGCGTAGCGTTGCAGAAAAAAATCCGCGAGCGGGAGCAGATCGTCGGGTCGCTCGCGCAAGGGCGGGACGGTGATCTTCACGGTGCTGATGCGGAAGTAGAGGTCTTCGCGCAAAAGTCCTTCGCGCGTGGCCTGCCCCGTGTTGCGATTCGTGGCCGAAACCAGACGGAAATCAACCGGGATTTCCTGCTCGTCGCCGAGACGGCGCAGTTTGCGTTCTTGGAGCACGCGCAGGAGTTTGGCTTGCAGGTGCGCGGGCATCTCGGCGATTTCATCGAGCAAGAGCGTGCCGGAGGCGGCGGCTTCGATGAGGCCGCGCTTGTCGCGGTCGGCTCCGGTGAATGCGCCGCGCTTGTAGCCGAAGAGTTCCGACTCGATGAGGTCTGGCGGGAAGGCCGCGCAGTTGATGCGTATGAAGGGGCGGCTCGCGCGCGTGCTCTGTAGATGAAAGGCCGTGGCGATGAGTTCCTTGCCCGTGCCCGATTCGCCTTCGATGAGGACGGAGGCTTCCGAAGGAGCGGTGGCGCGGATGGTCTCGTAAATCTGTCGCATCTGCGGGCTGCGCCCGATGATGCCGTAGGCTTCCTTCTCGCCCTCGAACGTGCTCTTGAGCACGCGGTTCTCCTGTTTGATCCCGGCCAATTGGAGAGCGCGCTCGGCGAGCATGATGATCTCGTCGGGCGTGAAAGGCTTTTCGACGTAATAGTACGCGCCCGTTTTGATCGCGCTGATGGCGACTTCGAGCGAGCCGTGCGCGGTCATCAAAATCACTTCCGTATCGGGGTTCTCGGCCTTGATGTGATTGAGCACTTCGAGTCCGTTCGAGTCGGGCAGGCGGAGGTCTGTAAAGACGAGATCGAAGGTGCGCTTGCCGAGCACGCGCTTGGCTTCCGCCATGCTGGCGGCGGTGTGGACTTCATAGCCCTGCTCCTCAAGAATTACCTGGAGCGCGCCGGTGATGCTGCTCTCGTCGTCTATGACGAGGATTTTGATCCATGCTCGCATCTTCTCTCTACTCACTTTTCCGCCGGCAGTTCGATGATGATCTGCGTCCCTTCGGCCTGACGACTCTCGATGTGAATTGCCCCGTGGTGTTGTTCGATCACCTTTTTGGCGTAAGGCATGCCGAGTCCCAAGCCTTGAGATTTCGTCGTGTAGAAAGGCTCGAAGACTTTTTCAATCTGCTCGGCGTTCATGCCGTGGCCGGTGTCGGCAATCGTCAGTTGGCTCGTGCCGTTCGCGCGGCTCGTCCTGACGGTCAGGCGACCGCCATCCGGCATTGATTGAATGGCGTTGAGCGTCAGATTGATGAGCGCGGAGGTGATAGAACTTTCGTCTAGCAGCGTGGGCACTTCCGTCTCCGCGAGTTCGAGGCGTTCGTCAATCCGGTTGGCGTTGATCTGCGGTTGCAGCAATTGACAGACTTTGCGGACGACGCCGTTGAGGTCAACAGGGCGCGGCATGAGCGAAACGGGGCGCGCAAAACTGAGTATCTGTTCGGTCGTGCCGACGAGATGATTGATGCTGTTGATGATTCGGTCGCAGAGCGCGAGTTCGCTCTCGGTCAACTTCGCGCCGAGCTTCGTCTTCAAGTGCATGGCGTAAAGGAGCAGTCCGGCGAGCGGGTTTTTGACTTCGTGCGCCACCTGCGCGGCGACGCGTCCGAGCGCGGCGATTTTTTCGTTGTGGAAGAGTTGCCGCTGCATCTCCGCCTTCTCCGCTTCCAGACGCTTGCGAATTGACCAATCGCGCACGATGAGGACGAGCAGACGCTCCTCGTCCATCGAAAGCGTGCTGCACGACACGGAGACGGGCAACGGCACGCCCTTCGACGTATGAATGGATAACTCTTTATCGAAGCAATTATGATCGTTTAAGGCGATGGAGAGCGTATCGCCGTCTTCGTCTCCCTTCATTCTCCAATCAAGCTCGTTGATGCTTTTGCCGACCAAGTCCTGCGGGCGGCAGCCGAAGAGTTCGCAAAACTTACTGTTGACCTCGATGACGCTGCGATTCCCGGCGGAGACGATCACGATGCCGTCGTTGGCATGTTCAAAGAGGGAGCGGTAACGCTCTTCGCTCGCGACCAGTTTGCGCTGCTGCCGGCTGACGAGGCGGAGCAGCAACGAAACCACGATCAAGTCCACGGTGGTGGAGATGAAGAAGTGTTCAAAACGCTGCTGCATCCGCCAACGCGCGACGCTGTTGGCCGCGCCCGGATAATATGCCTCGATCATCGAATAGAAGGGCGTCAACAACACCTTCTCCCACATCAAGACGACGAGGGCGGTTAAGCCGACCGTGAGTGCGGTGAAGAAGATGATAATTAAGAGATTGCGGCTCTTTTTCATGTGCGCCTCCTAGCGAGAACCAGAGTCGCGCCGCGCCGGTTGGGTCGCTCAGAGAGAAACGGCGGGTCGTCGGGTTTGAAGATGTGCGGTCTCAAGCGTCTGATTCGCGTGCCTATCAAACGCTTACGCGCGCCTGAGCAGTCTTCTGCAAACAGAGGGGATGAAGTTGAAGAAGATAGCTGGTGAGGCTAAATTCTACGGCCTTTATAAGGGGGAAAACTGAACAGGACAGCAGGAAAATACTCTGGGCGGATAGGCTTGTCAAGAAACTCGCACCGGCTTGTCAGTAAACTCGCAGCATTTCGTTAAACCACGGCTTCAAACAATTTCAGCCGACGCGCACGCGCCTGTGCGAGTTTGTCTAAAAACTCGTCGCGCATGATTGTGCCCGCGCCGAGTGCTTTCATGTGCGGCGTCATCACTTGAATGTCGAGCCAGTCGAGGCCGCGCTCCGTGAGGCGTTCGATGAGGTGGAGGAGCGCGAGTTTCGAGGCGTTCGGGCGCAGGTAGAACATACTCTCGCCCGCAAACGCGCCGCCCGCATCCACGCCGTACAGCCCGCCGACCAGCGCATCGCCCTCCCACGCTTCGACGCTGTGCGCGTGGCCGAGTTCGTGCAGGCGGCAATACGCGTCGAGCATCTGCGGCGTGATCCAGGTGCCCTGTTCGTCCGCGCGCGGGACGCGGGCGCAAGCGAGTATGACGGCGCGAAACGCCGCGTCAATCGTCAAACGATACGGCGCGCGACGGCGCACCTTCGCGAGGCTGCGCGGCACCTTTAAATTCTTGAACTCGATGATCGCGCGCTCTTGCGGCGAGAACCACGTCAGCGGCCACCCTTCAA